>CAZLMS010000007.1:1360-18107 GCA_964560645.1 uncultured Flavobacteriales bacterium
CTCGTAAAATTTTAAATTCTTTTTTTGTCTTTTTAAATTGGCAGAAATCGATTCCAAAGCTCCAAAAAGCAAATTTTGACGCATAATGCTTAATTCGGAACTTATAGGATTAAGAATTTTCACAATATATTGATTATCAACATAATCATAGTATTTTCGGTTGGTCAGTGAATTGTTCATTATTTGCATAAATCCGTTAGAGGATAATAGGTCGGATATGGTGTTTTCAATCTTGTTTTTATCAAATTTATCGTGAAGCCCGGGAGTAAAGGCAAATTTTTCAGGAGTTTCTATTTCATTAAATCCGTATATCCGAAGAATTTCTTCTACTACGTCGGCTTCTCTTTGCACATCTACCCGGTAAGGGGGAACTTCTAAATTCCAGCACTCGTTTTGTTTTTCAATTTTAATTTCCAAATCGGAAAGAATGCTTTCCATAGTATTTTCTTCAATTGTTTTTCCGATGAGTTGTTGAGCTCGGTGCGATGAAAACTCCACTTTAAAAGCAGGAAAAGGAGAGGGGTGAGTATCTTTAATGTCCATAGAAACTTTTCCCCCGGCAATTTCTTGAATAAGCAAAGCGGCTCTTTTTAGCGCATAAACCGTAATATTGGGGTCAATACCTCGTTCAAAACGGAAAGATGCATCTGTGGAAAGTCCGTGTCTTTTGGCGGTTTTTCTTATCCAAACAGGGTTAAAATAAGCACTTTCAAGAAAGATATTGACAGTATTTTCGGAAACACCGGAATTCAAACCGCCGAAAACACCTGCTATAGTCATTGGCTTTTCAGCATCGCATATCATTAAGTCTTTTGAAGACAGTTTTCGTTCTATTCCGTCGAGTGTAACAAAAGAAGTTCCTTCTTTTACGGTTTTAACAATTACTTTTTTTCCTGCAATTTTATCTGCATCAAAAGCATGAAGCGGTTGGCCTAATTCATGCAATACATAATTGGTGGCATCTACAATATTGTTGATAGGTCGCACTCCGATTGCTTGCAACCTGTTTTTCAGCCATTGAGGGGATTCTTTCACTTGCACACCCGTAATGGTTAGTCCACAATATCGAGGACATGCTTCTTGGTTTTCTACTTCAATATCAATGACAAAATCATTGTTATCTGTTTTAAAACTTGTAGTATCAGGCAGTTGAAGAGTCAGGTCAGTGTTTAATTTATGGTGAATTACAGCTTTTAAATCTCTTGATACCCCCCAGTGACTCATCGCATCTGCCCGGTTAGGGGTAAGCCCTATTTCGAGTACATAGTCGGTGTAAACCTTGAAAATATCGGCAGCAGGCATTCCTACCGGAGTGTCTTGAGGTAGCACAATAATACCGTCGTGTGAATATCCTACGCCAATTTCGTCTTCGGCACAAATCATTCCTTCGGAGATTTCTCCTCTGATTTTTGATTTTTTTATGGTAAAAGGTTCACCTGAAACAGGGTGAAGGGTGGTGCCCACAGTGGCTACTATTACTTTTTGCCCGGCATCAACATTCGGAGCGCCGCATACAATGGAAAGCATGGTGCCGTTTCCAATATCAACTTTGGTAAGACTTAATTTATCAGCATTGGGATGCTTCTTTTTTTCAATAACTTCTCCTACTATTAAACCTTTAAGCCCGCCTTTTATACTTTCGTAAAATTCTACATTTTCCACTTCCAACCCTGAATTGGTAAGCAGATTAGCTGTTTGCTCCACAGATAAATCTATATCAATAAAATCTTTGAGCCAATTGTAAGAAATCTTCATTTCCGTAAAAATTTTGGCAAATGTAAGGAAATCTGCCGTGTCGGTTTTAAGGATTAGAGATGATTAGTTTTTTGCGAAATTCATGATAGGGAGTTGTAATTTGGATGAAATATATTCCCGAAGACAGATTTTGCAATGGAATATGTACATGGTTGCTGTTAAATTGTTTTAACAAGAGCGTTTTACCTTGCACATCCGTTATTTTTATTTCTCGGATAAGTTCAGTATCGGCAATTGTAACAAAATTAACAGCAGGTACAGGATATAAGGAAGGCTCTGTAGCAGAAAGTTTTTTTGTGAAGGTGCCGTAGGGATTAACCACGATTTTTAAGGAAGCGGAATCATTTCCGCAAGCATTGGAAACAATAAGAACAGGCCAATAGTTACCGCTGTTGTAGTAAGTTTCCCACGGATTAACATCCGAAGAAGAGTTTCCGTTCCCGAAATTCCAAGAAGAATATTGCGGATAGTTGGACAGGTTGGTAAAGAAAACAGTTTCCCCCTCATTGATAACCGAGTCGGAGACGGAGAAGTTAGCCGAAGGAGGTTGCACCACATTGATGAAAACCGTATCGATTTTGACATCAGTTCCCGAATTATTAAACACTTGAAGAGATGTGACATAATATCCTGAAGAATCCACGGCAAAAGCAGGATTTTCGGCATAAGAAGTAAATCCGTTGAAAGTCCAAACTGAAGAATCGTGATATAGGGATTGATTGCTAAAATACACGCTGTCGCCCGCACAAATTTCATTGGAAACCAATGAAAAATCAGCTGTGGGAGGAGGAGCAGGAGCCACGGTAATTAAATCAGGCATTAGCAAAGTATCACTTCCGCAGTAGTTGGAATAAGCGATTAAAGTTACGTCAAACACACCGGAAGAATTATACACATGCGAAGGATTTTGGAGCGAAGAGAAGAACCCGTCGCCAAAGTTCCAGAGATAGCTGTCGGCAAAAGAAGAATTGTTGTTGAAATATACCGTGGCATTAGGTAAAGTAACCGACACTGGATTAGCGGAAAAGCTTGCCAAAGGATTGTTTATTACGGAGAGTGAGACGATTTGGGTGAGTGTGTCGGAAGAATTAGAGCTAAAGGCGATAAGCGTAACGGAATAGTTGCCGGATGCAGAAGGATAGAAATCGAAGTTTGCGGCATTGGAAACGGTACTGTTGTTTACACTCCACAAATAAGCGTTGGCATTGGAAGAAGTGTTGAAAAAAGAGACATAACTTCCCGCACAAACCGAATCGTTGTTCCAATAGAAATTAGCAGTGGGATGGATAATAGAGTCAATTACATGGATGTAATTGGTTTTAATTTCCGCATCGTTGTTGCAAATACCGTTAGCAGCGATAAGAGAAACGGTAAACCAACCGGTATCTTGGAAAGTATGCACCGGATTGACATCGGAAGAAGAATTGCCGTCGCCGAAACTCCAGATAAAACTGTTGGCATTAGAAGAAGAATTGGTAAAAGACACGTTAGCATTAGGCAGATACACGGTAGTAGGCGAGGCGGAAAAATCAGCCACGGGCGAAGGATTTACGGTAATGGAGAAAGGCTGGGAATAGAAGCTTTCACAAGAATTGAGAATTTCTTTGGTAAAGAACTCATACGTTCCTGCCGACAGAGCGGAAGGCGTATAGGAATTTCCCGCAGCAATCGAATTGCCCGACAAAGTATCGGAATACCAATAAATTGTTCCGCCGATGGAAGGATAAACGTTTAAAGGCTGAATTACATCGCCTTCGCAATACGTATTTTGAGAAGAAGATATGGAAGGTTTAGCAGGTACGGGGTTAATGGTAACGGAAACGGAAGAAGGAGCGGAATAATTACCCGAATAATACTCGGCGGCATAATAAACATAAGTTCCGGGAGCAGAAACCGAAGGCGTGTAGGAATTGCCTGTGGCAATGAGGTTAGATAAGGCGTTATCATCGAACCAATGTATAGTTCCTCCTAAAGTAGGTGTGGCACTTACGGGGGCAATCACATCACCTTGGCAATAAGAGGCGGAAGGAGATATAGGCGGAGAATTGGGAGACAAATAGATTTGTCCGTCGGAAGAAACAATGTTAGACCATATTCCCGCACCGTTTAAACTTTTCACGGAAGTGTAGTAAGTAACAGATACGGAAGGGGAAATGGTGATGGAGAAAGAGGTGTTGGAGTTGTTATCGGTCCAAGGCACCACATCGGTAGCCCCGGGCGAAGTTCCGATGGCATACCAATAGCTGACCACATCGGAATTAGGGTCGGAAGAAGAAGTCCAGTTGGCGGATATGGTATTGGTGTAGAAGGTGTCAATATCGGCAGACAGTCCGTCGTTTACAGTCACATCCGAAGGTGCAGTCCAGTCTATGTTTATATCTTTTCCCGCAATTGAAGACCAATTACCGGCTTTGTCAATATTAACGGATTTTATTCTGCATGAAGCTGTTATGGGAGAAGGGTTTTGATACCTTACTTCTTGGTTGATGCCTATGGTAACGGTTTCCGTTCCGGAACGGCTTTTATATACTTTCACATCATCGTAAAGCACATTGCAATTGCCGGTTCTTAAGGATATGAAATTTCCAACAGTATGCGGAGCAGAGTCAACCCAACTTGCTGCAAGAGTATTATCTTTAAAAACTTTTATTTCACCCGAAACAGGATTAAAAATAACTTTACAATCCATCCAGGTATTGGCATCAATGGTGAAAGGTTCATCTGCTTCTAAAGTCCAAGTGTCATTTACCACTTTATATATTTGAACTTTGTTATTATCAGCACGGAAATATACAAAATAAGAGTTGCCTCTGTTAGACAAAGTAGCGTCATCACAAAAGAAGTGAATGCCGGCTCTTCTGTTAGTCCCTGTTCCTCCTATATTCATTTGCCAATGATACAGATATATGTTGCTTGATGTTTGAGAGAGGTTTGCATAGATGTTGGTATTGGAATTGGCTTCATCGGTTTGATTAAGATGAGCGGTATTGATAGTCCAATTTCCGGAAACAGTAGTCCAATCGGGATGAATAACAGTTTCAAAATTGTCATTAAAAAATCCGAAAGAGGTGTTTGCCCGCCATTCACTGCCGTTGTAATCCAGCACTTGATAAAACATGGTATCTATTCCGCTTTCATTGTCTGTATCAGTAAACGTAACGGCAAAGTCTGCGGTAGCCCATACAGGAGTTGTAATTGAAGTAGATGGAGGAGTATTGTCTTGAATGCACGTATAAACCGCTTCAAAACCGGGGGCTTTTGTAGCCCCGTCGGAATAAAATCTGAAAGTTAATGCGTTTGAAGATGAAACAATTGTTCCGGGAGAGTTGATTCCCGTATAACTTCCTATTAATGGAGATGCAGTAGAAGCTCCGTCGTATATATACAGATAGTCGAAAGAATCTTCCAAATCAAAACTGTTAAATGTAACAGAAATTGCTTGAGAATTGCCGGGTTGAATTGTAAAAGTGTAATCTTCGTTATCGTAATAGTTCCCGTAAGGACCACCTGAGTCATATAGCGTATCCGAACAAACATTTACGGCACAAGTAGTAAATTTATCTTTTATCAAATCCCAAAGTTGAGTGTATCCGTCGTCATATCCTAAAGCCCAAATCCCTATTCCGCCGATTCCTCTTTGTTTTACCATATCGTAACGTTTCCCTAAACTGTATTCGTCATCTACCCATGCTTGCCGCCAATTCCCACCCGATTGAAATACATAATAGGGAGTGTAGTTTTCATAGTTAAATTGCCTGTTGCTGTAGTTTCCCGAAGTGTTATCTTTAATAACCTTATACGTTTTCGCACTTCCGCTGCCTGTAGTTGAAGACGGGACAGAGCTGCTTGCCGTGGGCCACTCGTAACCGTAGTAAGGGAGACCCAATACCAGCTTTTCGGGAGGGCATCCGGCATCTAAATAATAATTTACCGTACGGTTTAGGTTCCATGAAAACCAGTTTGTTCCGCTGTATAAAGGAGCGGTGGGACCGGCGGTGGAACTTCCCGAATAATAATAACCGTATCCCATAATAATAAACTTGTCCACCCATTGAGAGAGGGCAGGCATATCAAAAACATTATTCCAATCCACGGAATATAAAGCCATAGTGACGGTAGCTCCGGGTATAGCGGCTTTTAATTGTGTGGAAAGCATTTGCATAAAGTTCGTCAGATTATTTCTTTGAGACCCCGGAACACCTTCAAAATCAATGTTTACACCTTCTGCATTTCGATAATTTAAAAGAGAAATTAAACTGTCAATAAGCGTTTGTTGAGCAGTTGCATTAGTTAAAAAAGTGGTGTTGTTTGTACTGCCGAAATTGGTAACACAGAGTTCAACCCGACATCCGGCGGCATGTGCCAAATCAATAGAAGGCGAAGTTTTCCATGAGTGTATCGACGTGTAATTTCCTGTGGAAGGGTCTAATTCATAAGAAAAATAAGAAAACGTAGATAAGAGCGAAAAGTCGTAATTATTGTATGCCGTACCTACCCAATACGGATGCCATCCATACACTTCGTGAGTGAGCGAACATCCGGGCGCTTTAGTTGGGTTTTTTGGAATTCCGTCGTCTTCAATTCCCAATAGTGCGTTATAGTCTTGTTCTCTTGAAAAATTGAATTGACTGTAATACTCGGATTGAATTTGATGAATGCTTTTATGTTCTTGTTGAGCGTTGCTGCCGTGAAATAATAAGGAAGCAAATAAAATAATTAATGACAAACGGGTTTTCATAAAAGGTTAATTTTTAATTACGGGAGTTCTAAATATGTCTTGATTTTTAAATGTAATCTCTAACAGATAACTTCCCTTAGCTATATTTTCGGGAGATACGAATATTTTTTGACCGGCTAAATTTTGTCTAATGAACACAATTTTACCGGTAATATCAAAAAGCACAATTTTATCAATTTTCTCCTCACTCATAACGGAAAATTCTTGTTCAAAAGGATTCGGATAAACAATAGTTTTTGGCAGTTTTGAGCTTGCAATATATGTTCCGTAAGGATTTACGGTAATGATACTATCTTTTATAATCGTATGACTTCCGCATAGATTTTGAATAGTTAAAGACACGGAATAAACGCCTGCATTTTGATATACCTCCCACGGATTAACATCCGAAGAAGAGTTTCCGTTCCCGAAATTCCAAGAAGAATATTGCGGATAGTTGGACAGGTTGGTAAAGAAAACAGTTTCCCCCTCATTGATAACCGAGTCGGAGACGGAGAAGTTAGCCGAAGGAGGTTGCACCACATTGATGAAAACCGTATCGATTTTGACATCAGTTCCCGAATTATTAAACACTTGAAGAGATGTGACATAATATCCTGAAGAATCCACGGCAAAAGCAGGATTTTCGGCATAAGAAGTAAATCCGTTGAAAGTCCAAACTGAAGAATCGTGATATAGGGATTGATTGCTAAAATACACGCTGTCGCCCGCACAAATTTCATTGGAAACCAATGAAAAATCAGCTGTGGGAGGAGGAGCAGGAGCCACGGTAATTAAATCAGGCATTAGCAAAGTATCACTTCCGCAGTAGTTGGAATAAGCGATTAAAGTTACGTCAAACACACCGGAAGAATTATACACATGCGAAGGATTTTGGAGCGAAGAGAAGAACCCGTCGCCAAAGTTCCAGAGATAGCTGTCGGCAAAAGAAGAATTGTTGTTGAAATATACCGTGGCATTAGGTAAAGTAACCGACACTGGATTAGCGGAAAAGCTTGCCAAAGGATTGTTTATTACGGAGAGTGAGACGATTTGGGTGAGTGTGTCGGAAGAATTAGAGCTAAAGGCGATAAGCGTAACGGAATAGTTGCCGGATGCAGAAGGATAGAAATCGAAGTTTGCGGCATTGGAAACGGTACTGTTGTTTACACTCCACAAATAAGCGTTGGCATTGGAAGAAGTGTTGAAAAAAGAGACATAACTTCCCGCACAAACCGAATCGTTGTTCCAATAGAAATTAGCAGTGGGATGGATAATAGAGTCAATTACATGGATGTAATTGGTTTTAATTTCCGCATCGTTGTTGCAAATACCGTTAGCAGCGATAAGAGAAACGGTAAACCAACCGGTATCTTGGAAAGTATGCACCGGATTGACATCGGAAGAAGAATTGCCGTCGCCGAAACTCCAGATAAAACTGTTGGCATTAGAAGAAGAATTGGTAAAAGACACGTTAGCATTAGGCAGATACACGGTAGTAGGCGAGGCGGAAAAATCAGCCACGGGCGAAGGATTTACGGTAATGGAGAAAGGCTGGGAATAGAAGCTTTCACAAGAATTGAGAATTTCTTTGGTAAAGAACTCATACGTTCCTGCCGACAGAGCGGAAGGCGTATAGGAATTTCCCGCAGCAATCGAATTGCCCGACAAAGTATCGGAATACCAATAAATTGTTCCGCCGATGGAAGGATAAACGTTTAAAGGCTGAATTACATCGCCTTCGCAATACGTATTTTGAGAAGAAGATATGGAAGGTTTAGCAGGTACGGGGTTAATGGTAACGGAAACGGAAGAAGGAGCGGAATAATTACCCGAATAATACTCGGCGGCATAATAAACATAAGTTCCGGGAGCAGAAACCGAAGGCGTGTAGGAATTGCCTGTGGCAATGAGGTTAGATAAGGCGTTATCATCGAACCAATGTATAGTTCCTCCTAAAGTAGGTGTGGCACTTACGGGGGCAATCACATCACCTTGGCAATAAGAGGCGGAAGGAGATATAGGCGGAGAATTGGGAGACAAATAGATTTGTCCGTCGGAAGAAACAATGTTAGACCATATTCCCGCACCGTTTAAACTTTTCACGGAAGTGTAGTAAGTAACAGATACGGAAGGGGAAATGGTGATGGAGAAAGAGGTGTTGGAGTTGTTATCGGTCCAAGGCACCACATCGGTAGCCCCGGGCGAAGTTCCGATGGCATACCAATAGCTGACCACATCGGAATTAGGGTCGGAAGAAGAAGTCCAGTTGGCGGATATGGTATTGGTGTAGAAGGTGTCAATATCGGCAGACAGTCCGTCGTTTACAGCTACATCCGAAGGTGCAGTCCAGTCTATGTGTATATAATTTTGATTGAAATTGGAAACGATATTACTGTCATTGATTATCACGTTGTTTATTAAACAAGCTGCCGTATCGGGATGCGGATTTTGATAACGCACAAGTGCATTGGAATTACCCACAGATATATATTCATTGGTATTTCTGAATTTATAAACCCTTACATCATCATACATCGTTAAACTGTTTCCGGTTCTTAGAGAAATATAATTCCCGGAAGTAAGAGGAGAAGTATCTGTCCAAGAGGCAATAAATTCATTATTTCTAAATACGATAATTTCTCCTGTTGAAGGATTGTAAATTACTTTGTTATTGTAAAAAACACCTTCATCCACTTGAATGGGATAATCTAATACAAGCGTGTAAGTATCGTTGTTCACTTCATATATTTGAAGTTTGTCATGATCTACTCTGTACCATACAAAATAAGAGTTGCCCCGGTTAGTCAATGTCGGATCATCACAAAAGAAATGCAGACCGGCACGCCTGTTTCCGCCTGAACCGTATAAAATATTGTTCCATTCATACATGTAAATGTTAGAGGCATCTTGTTTCACGTAAGCATAAATGTTGGTATTTGATAAAGATTCGTCGCTTTGTTTTAACATTCCGAAATCAATACTCCATGTTCCGGAAACTATTGTCCAATCGGGGTGAATCGCTGTCTCAAAGTTGTCGTTGAAAAAGCCTGAATCTGCATTGGAACGGTATTCATTGTCAAAATAATCGCAAACATTGTAAAATTTGTATTTAATAGGAGTATTGCAACTGTCAATATCATTAAAATGTACCGTAAAATCATTTGTTTGCCAAGTGCTGTCTTCATCGGCAGAAGTAACCGGTGGTTTTTGACAAACCGGCTTGATGTACACCCCGTCCGATGTAGAAGGCGAAGATTGCAATCCGGCGTTGTTTTCTGTAATTACCGTTAGGTAATAGGTTGTTCCGGGAGTTAGGTTTAAGTTGTTTAAGGTGAGTATGGTATTATTTCCGTTGGAAGCCATCGGAACAACATCCGAAGCTCCGGGAGACGTGCCTAAGTAATACCAATATTGTGCAATTCCCGATTGCGGATCGGTAACCGAAGTCCAGTTAAAAGATAAAGAATTGGTACTGAAAGAAGTGTCAATATCTGCCGCATTGCCGTCGTTTACGGAAACAGAGGGCGGGTTTGTCCAATCGATATTTACGTATGAAGCCGCTTCTTGCGACCATTGTTCGCTGTTGTCATTTACTAAAGAGAATATTTGCCCTGCCGGTGAGGTTGGCGAACTGTTTTGATAACCGATAAAATCGGAAGCTAAAGTGCCTACGGTTATATTTTCGGAAGAATTACGGTTTTTAAATACTTTAATATCATCATACAATACATTGCAGTTTCCTGTTCTTAGCGAAATGTAATTTCCGGTTGTTAAAGGAGTCGGGTCTGTCCATGAAGCCACGAAGTTATCATTCAAATAAACTTTTATTTCTCCCGATTGAGGATTGTACAAAACTTTGCAATCATACCAAGTATTGGCGTTAACGGTAGCCGCCACATCTGCTTCAAGTGTCCAAGTATCGTTTACTACATCATAGATTTGAACTTTGTCATTGTCCACTCTGAAATACACAAAGTATGAATTCCCTCTGTTGGACAAAGTAGCATCGTCACAAAAGAAATGAATGCCGGCTCTTCGGTTGGTACCGCTCCCTCCAATATTCATTTTCCAATGATACAGATATATGTTGGAATTGTTTTGTGAAAGAGGAGCGTAAATATTGGTGTTGGAGTTGTTCTCATCGGTTTGGTTGATATTACCTGCGGCAGCTGTCCATGTGCCGGTTACGGTTGTCCATAAAGGTTGAATTCCGTTGGAAAAGTTATCGTAAAAAAAACCTTCCGAAGCGTTGGCATTCCAATTGCTTCCGTCATTCTGTGCTACTAAATAGAAAGTTTCTTGCAGACCTGTTCCTGAATTGTCGGTGTCTGTAAATGTTACTGTAAAATCATCGTTATACCAGGCATTGAGTGCAGACAACTGGGTTTCGGGCAAAGAAGTGCTTCCTCCTGAGCTGTTGCAAACCCAATCTGCGTCCCAGCCGGGTTTGTTTGTCCAATTGTCCGAATAAAATTTAAAAGTAATGGCTCCCAAAGAAGAAACAACAGTTCCCGGAGAAGATGTTCCCGTATAACTTCCTATGAGAGGAGAAGACGAGGAGGGCCCGTCGTAAATATACAAGTAATCGTATCCCGATTCTATATCAAAGCTGTTAAAAGTAACCGTAATATTAGCAGCTCCCGGCGGAGCAATGGTATAAGTCCAATCTTCGTAATTGCTGTAGTTGGCTGTTCCGCCTCCCGAATCGTAAAATTTACCCGAACATTCGGAAGAAGAATAAGAAGCGCTGCCTACCAAAGTGGAACCTGCTTGCGGAGTGGCAAACTCATCTCCTTGAAATGCAGAGGTGTCTGTGCCGCAAATGGTTTGAACTCGCCAGTCGTATAATTCGTTTGCGTAAAGCCCTGTAAGGTTTACGCTGTTGGTATTGGTAATCACTTCATGCCATGAGGTTTCTAACCCGCCTTTGTATTGTACACGGTATTGAGTAGCCCCCGGCACATTGTCCCAGCTCAACGATGCAGTAAAAGCATCTACGGAATTTTCGGTTAAATTTGTAGGAATACCGCAGGCAGTCATACTTACCGTGTTCCAATTCACAGTCCACCCTGCTCCGTTTGTGGCACAATCCGAACGGAATTCCATAAAAACCGCTCCCGAATAAGCAGTTACCGTTCCGGGAGAAGTGCCCGAATATTTTCCAATCAGATTACCGGTATCGTCGGTACCGTCATATATCCACAGAAAATCCCAACCGTCTTCCACGTCCCATTGCGTAAAGGTTAATTGAACAGGGTCGTTTCCTACAGGGTCAATTAAATAAACGGTTCGTTCTTCATCGGAATAATTTCCCGAAGCACCGCCGGAATCGTACATAGTACCCGAAGATGCAGTAGAAGATGCAGTGGGAGCAGGCATATCATTTACCAGTCTGTAATATCTTTCCCAATTCCAATAAGGTCCCGGATCTACGTGAGTATTATCGGGAAAATGTTGGTGACCTTTTATTTTATGGCAAGAATTGCTCAATGTCATTAACCCGTTGGTAGGCGGACCGTCATAAGTTTGCAATTTGTTTACACTTTCTTCGGCAGCAATAAATTTGCTTAGGTCAGCCGAAGCTTGATAGAGTGCATCCGTGTACCATGTAAGCCCGGATTCTATATATCCTTCATGTTCAATACCTACTGCATAGGGATTTTGAGAACCTACATGCCATGCCTTTATTCGGTGACAAACCATTTGGGTTACTTGTCCGTCGTAAGAGCGCATTACATATTGGCAAGATACATTTGCAGACGGATTTTTAAACCACGATATAGCTCCCGAATATTTACCTTGAATAGTGTGAATGGCAATCATATACGGAGAAATGGCACCGCTGTAATTGGAAGGGTCGGCGGCATCCCATAAGGCAGAGGGATACTGTGCGGGACCGTTAGGCATGGAACAAGAAGCCGGGGCGCGGTTTTGAAATTGATAATTTCCACCTGACGGATTTTTCACGCTTAAATCATCCAAGTTGATGTTGGTAGCACTTAGTATGTCGTATTTTTCCGCAAAAACACTCCTGAGGTCAATCGCGTAAGAAGGTAAATCGTAAGCAATTTGAAATTTTTTATCGTTTAAAATTACCAAATTCATGTATAAGTCGGCATTTAAAGCAAAATTGTTTACAAGAGAGGTGTCCAGAGGCAATTCGCTTAATTCTACTAAAACAGGCAAATAATCCTCAGGGCGGGTTGATTGAATGCCCATTTGATTGGCAACTTTGTGAAAGGCTTTAGCGTAAGCTAAAATATTATAGTAAGGAGAGGTTTTTATATCACTTACAGAGATGCCCGAAAGCTGAGAAACGGTTTTTAAATTGTTTCGGAAATAGTTTTTTCCGTCTTCTACCAATCCCATTACACCGAAATATTCCGGCAATCCGATGCAGCTGGGAGCCATTCTGGAGGGTTCCAAATGAAACACGCGAGTGTTTGTAAATGCTACGGCTTGCAATATGCCTTTAGGAATATTGGGGTAGAGTTGATAAACTTTTTCAAATTCTTTTTTATATCTCGGATAATACGGGTCGTTAATGTCTTGAGCTTGTGTATGGAAAAAACAAAAAACGGCAATTAAGAACAAATAAAATTTTTTCATAAAAACAATCAGTTTTTCGGTTCTTATACAAAAGTAAAATAAAATCTGTTTATTTCAGCAGGTATATGATGAAAGGAAATACCATGAGAGATTGAGATAAATCCTTATTTTTACAGCCGGTAAAAAATAAAATATGAGCATACAAGACAAATTTAAAGAGTTACAAGAAAAAATAGAAGAAGCCAAACTGGGAGGAGGAAAAGAACGAATAGAATCCCAACATAAAAAAGGAAAATTAACAGCCCGGGAGCGAATTCACTTTTTGTTAGATGAAGGCTCTTTCGAAGAAATAGGCATGTTGATGAAACACCGCTCTAAAAATTTCGGGCTGGATAAACAGGTGTATTACGGCGACGGTGTGGTAACGGGCTATGGAACCATCAACGGACGACTGGTTTATGTTTTTTCTCAAGACTTTACGGTTTTAGGCGGGTCGTTGGCAGAAGCCCATGCCGAAAAAATATGCCGTATTATGGATTTGGCAATGAAAAACGGTGCTCCCGTTATCGGTTTAAACGATTCGGGAGGGGCAAGAATCCAAGAAGGAGTGGTTTCTTTAGCAGCTTATGCCGATATTTTTTATCGAAACACTTTGGCAAGTGGAGTAATTCCTCAAATTTCCGCAATTATGGGACCTTGTGCCGGAGGAGCCGTTTATTCTCCCGCACTTACCGATTTTATTTTGATGGTAGAAAACACTTCTTACATGTTTGTAACGGGTCCCAATGTAGTGAAAACTGTAACACACGAAGAAGTAACGGCAGAAGAACTGGGCGGAGCACAAACTCATGCAACCAAATCCGGTGTTACGCACTTTGCTTGTGCCAATGAATTGGAAGCTATCAATCATATAAAGAAATTGCTTTCTTATGTGCCTCAAAACTGCGAAGAAAAGCCGCCCGCAATTCCTTACGAAAGTAAAGGAAGTGAATTGAGACCCAAACTCAATTCCATTGTTCCCGAAAATCCTAATCAACCTTATGATATGCGAGAAGTAATTGAGCAAGTGGTGGATGAAGATTCTTTTTTTGAAGTGCATAAAGATTTTGCCGAAAATATAGTGGTGGGATTTGCTCGTTTGGCGGGAAAATCTATCGGAATTGTGGCTAACCAGCCGGCTGTTCTTGCCGGGGTGTTGGATATTCATGCTTCTAAGAAAGGAGCACGTTTTGTGCGTTTTTGCGATGCTTTTAATATTCCGTTGTTGGTTTTTGAAGACGTACCCGGATTTTTACCCGGCACCGATCAAGAGTGGAACGCCATAATTACCAACGGAGCTAAATTGTTATATGCATTTAGCGAAGCTACGGTTCCCAGAATTACCGTAATTACAAGAAAAGCATACGGAGGTGCATACGATGTGATGAACTCCAAACATATCGGTGCAGATATGAATTATGCGTGGCCTACGGCGGAAATTGCCGTAATGGGAGCCAAAGGAGCTGCGGAAATCATCTTTAAAAAAGAAATTCAATCGGCGGAAAATCCTGAAGAAAAATGGAAGGAAATGGAGCAACTTTATGCCGATATGTTTGCCAATCCATACAGGGCAGCTTCCCGAGGTTATGTGGATGAAGTGATTTTGCCGGAGCAAACCCGTCAAAAACTCATAACCGCATTTAAAATGCTTGAAAACAAAGTAGATAATCTTCCTAAAAAGAAACACGGAAATATTCCGTTGTAGAGAAGATTTTTTTAAAACACCTCTTTGGCAATTAAACGGGTTGCTTCCGATTTTCCCATGGTAAAGAAATGGATACAAGGCACACCTGCTTTCTTTAATTCTTTTGCTTGGTGAATAGCCCATTCAATTCCCACTTGCTTTACTTGTTCGTTAGAAGTGCATTTTTCTAATTCTTCGGCTAAAGGTTCGGGAAAGTCCACATGAAAAAATTTGGGCAAGAAATTGATATGATTCAGAGTAGTAATAGGTTTTAATCCGGGAATAATAGGCACGTTAATTCCTGTTTCTTTACATTTTTCCACAAAATCGAAATACTTTTGATTGTCAAAAAACATTTGTGTTACGATATAATCAGCACCGGCATCCACTTTTTCTTTCAAATGTTTCAAGTCAATTTTCAGATTCATCGCCTCAAAGTGTTTTTCGGGATATCCCGCCACTCCGATACAAAAATTCGAGGGTTGGGCATTTTTAATGTCTTCGTCCAAGAATATACCGTTATTCATCTTTTTTATCTGTTCCACTAATTCTACGGCATAACGATGTCCGCCTTCTTCCGGTACAAAATGTGTTTCGGTTTTAACGGGGTCTCCTCTTAAAGCCAATACATTATCAATGCCTAAAAAGTTGAGTTCTATCAGCGCATTTTCGGTTTCTTCTTTGGTAAATCCGCCGCAAATCAAATGCGGAACGGTTTCGATGTTGTATTTGTTTTTTATGGCGGCACAAATACTTACGGTTCCCGGTCTTTTACGGATAGAAACCTTTTCCAAATAGCCTTTTTCTCTTTTTTTATAGACATACTCTTCGCGATGGTAGGTAACATTGATAAATTTAGGCTCAAATTCCAGTAAAGGGTCGATACCGTCATAAATTTCTTGAATAGATTTTCCTTTCAACGGAGGAAGAATTTCAAACGAAAAAACGGTTTCCTTTGAATTTTCAAGTATTTCCGTAACTTTCATAATTTTAAACGAATAAAAAAGGCGAGAATTTTCTCGCCTTCAAAGATAATGACTTAATATTTTTATTGAATACCGAGTTTTTGTTTTACCAAGGGCAAAATATCGTCCGATTCGGGTTGATACAACACTGCGCCTGTTCCGGTATCTAAAATATAGGTGTACCCGTGTTCTTTAGCAACTTCTTCAATGGCTTTTCTGGCTTTTTCAATAATAGGTTCCAAAAGTTCTTGTTCTTTCTTTTGAAGCGTTTCTTGAGCAGATGCTTGAAATTCTTGGATTCGTTTTTCCAAGTCACCTATTTCTTGAGCTTTGGTTTGTTTAATGAGTTCCGACATGGTGGCGGCATTCGCTTGAAAGTCGGCTACTTTGTTTTGATATTCGGTAGTCATTACTTTGAGTTGTTCTTCCAGCTTTTGAGCTTCCTGTTGCAAAGTTTTTTCTGCCGCAGCTCGCTCAGGCATTATCATTAACAGGTCGTTGGAGTTGATATGACCGATTTTCAGTTTACCTTGGGCCTGAACATTGAGTAAAGCTCCTGCCAAAGCAATAATTGCAAAGATTTTTTTCATAGTTTTAGTTTTTTGAAGTGGCGAAAATAGTGTATTTACAATTATTTTGAAGGAGTAATGCCTAATTTTTTCAAAATTTCATCGCTTTTGTCGTAACGATCGTTGTTATATAGAATATTAGAGTTGAGAGATTTGTCAAAGATTACGGCATAATTACCCAATTCGGCATATTCTTTTATGGCGTTATATACTTTGTCTTGAATGGGTTTAATGAGTTCTTCGCTTTTTTTGGCAAGTTCACCGTCCGGTCCGAATTTCGATTTTTGAAATTCCTTTACTTCTTTTTCTTTTTGAATAATTTCATCTTCACGTTTTCTTCTCATATCTTCAGTTAATAAAACTTGCTCCGATTGATATTGTTTATACAAACGGTCAATTTCCGCATATTTAGCTTCGATTTCTTTTTGCCACTGAATGGCTAAGTCGTCAATTTGCTTTTGAGCTT
>CAZLMS010000008.1:0-10727 GCA_964560645.1 uncultured Flavobacteriales bacterium
GAGAATTTCTCACCGCTCCCGGTTTCAAAAAAATAAAAGAAATTTCCAACTTACCGATACTTATATTAAATTTGCATGTTGTTTTCTCAAAATTTTGCAGTTTAAGACATTGAATAATTTACGGAAAACATAAGAAAATATAAAAGTTTAAACCATGGACATTAAAAAATTAGAAGCCCCGACAACAACTGTTACAAGAGACCTTATTGAATTGGAAAAACCAACCGGCAATATTTACGAATCAATAGCCATTATTTCCAAGCGAGCCGAGCAAATAAGTGTTCAATTGAAAGAAGAATTGATGGAAAAAATCAATGAGTTTTCATCTAATTTAGACAGCTTGGACGAAATCTTTGAAAACCGCGAACAGATAGAGCTTTCTAAATATTACGAAAGGCTTCCTAAACCAACTTTACTTGCCATTCAAGAATTTTTAGAAGGCAAAACATACTTCAGAAAACCGGAGGAAGAAGAATTAAACTAAATCCATAAAAAAACATGCTGCGAGGAAAAAAAATACTGTTGGGTGTAACCGGCAGCATCGCAGCATACAAATCAGCCAATCTTACAAGACTGTTGGTAAAATCCGGCGCCGAAGTGAAAGTCGTTATGACACCTTCGGCTCTTGAATTTATTACGCCTCTCACATTTTCTACACTCTCTAAAAACCCTGTTCATACAACTTTTACCAAAGACCCGCATTCGGGCGAATGGAACAATCACGTAGCTTTGGGATTATGGGCAGATTTGATGATAATAGCTCCTGCTTCGGCTAATACTATAGGAAAGATGGCTAACGGACTTTGCGACAATCTGCTTATGGCTGTTTATTTGTCTGCTCGTTGTCCCGTAATGCTTGCTCCTGCCATGGATTTAGACATGTTTTTGCATCCTTCCACACAAAAAAACATACAAACATTGGCGGAATACGGAAATCAAATTATTGACCCTGAGGAAGGAGAACTTGCCAGCGGGCTGGAAGGAAAAGGACGAATGGCTGAGCCGGAACATATTTTAGAATATATAAAAGAATATTTTTCTCATTCACAAGAGTTTAAGAATAAAAAAGTGCTTATCACCGCCGGACCCACCTATGAAAAGATAGACCCGGTGCGATTTATAGGAAATTTTTCTACCGGTAAAATGGGAATTGCCATAGCCGAGGAATTTGCCCAACGAGGAGCAGACGTTACACTTATTCTGGGACCGACAACTTTTGTTCCAAGAAATAAAAACATTAGACTTATTAAAGTAACATCTGCTAAAGAGATGGCAACTCATGCCATAGAACAGTTTCAAGATGCCGATATTGCCGTTCTTTCTGCGGCAGTAGCAGATTTTTCTCCGCAAGAACAGGCTGTTGAGAAAATAAAAAAAGACTCCGACACACTTACTATTCAACTTACCAAAACTCCCGACATATTAGCTTCGCTCGGCAAAATGAAAAGACCTGCACAAATACTCATCGGATTTGCTTTGGAAACCAACAACGAATTGGAGCATGCCAAAAAGAAATTGGAAAATAAAAACTTAGATTTTATCGTTTTAAATTCCTTAAAAGATGCGGGTGCAGGTTTTGCACATGATACTAATAAAATCACTATTATTTCAAAAAACGGAAAAGTAAAACCATATCCTTTGAAGCCTAAAAAAGAAGTTGCAAAGGACATTGTAAATGAAATAAAGACAATAATACAGGATGTCTAAAAAGCTTGTTTTAACATACATAATCATCTTTTTTTCATTTATTTCCGCAGCTCAGGAATTAAATTGCAGGGTGCAAGTTACGGCACCCAAAATAGGGGGGAGCGAGCAATCTACTTTCCAAGCGTTGCAGCAGGCACTAACCGAATTTATGAACAATAGGCGATGGACTGAAGATGTATTTTCGCAAGAAGAAAAAATAGAGTGTAGTATTCTGATTAACATCACCGAACAGTTAAACGTGGATGAGTTTAAAGCCACTATTCAAATTCAATCGAGCCGACCGGTGTATAATACTACTTACAAAACGCCCGTTATCAATTACAAAGATGAAAGTTTTCAATTTAAGTATCTGAAAAATCAAGTGTTGCAATATTCCGAAAACTCTTATGTGTCGAACCTTACCGCTGTGATGGCGTTTTACGCTTATTACATTATAGGAATGGATTACGAAACTTTTTCGCTGAACGGAGGAGAAAAATATCTGCAAAAAGCAAGAGATATTGTAAATTATTCTCAATCCTCCGAATATACCGGTTGGAGGGCGTTCGATAACAAACAGGAAAATCGCTATTGGTTAATTGAAAACCATTTAAATCCGCAGTTTAAACCATATCGGCAGGCATTATATCAATATCACAGAAAAGGGCTTGATGTAATGAGTGAAAAACTTGAAGAAGGTCGAAAAGAAATATTAGCATCAATCGAATTATTGCAGAAAGTTTGGCAAGTAAAGCCTAATAATTTGACATTAAGAACTTTTTTCTTCACCAAAGCCGACGAAATTGTGAACATTTTTTCCGAAGCCACTCCCGATGAAAAACAAAAAGTAAAAAATATTTTGATGCGAATTGATGCTGCAAACGGTTCCAAATATCAAAAAATTAAATAAATGACTTCGCAAAGAACAATTGTTTTAACCAATGAGGATATTGAAATAAAAATTCAACGAATTGCACACGAAATTTTAGAAAACAACTATAACGAAAACCAATTGTTTTTTATCGGAATTTCCAAGCAAGGTTATCTGTTGGCAAAACTGGTAAAGGATTATTTTACTACTATTTCCGATATTTCGGTATCTATTCACGAGATGCGGTTAAACAAAAAGAATCCGCTTGCTTCACCTATCGAAATCACCCCTTCGATAGAAGGAAAAAATACGGTGTTGATTCTTTTTGATGATGTGCTGAACAGTGGAAAAACATTGGCATACGGTGTAAAGCAATTGTTAGAATATCCCGTAAAAAAATTAGAAACGGTGGTAATGGTCAATCGCCGTCATCGAAATTTTCCTATACGGGCAGATTATGTAGGACTTACGCTTTCTACCACACTGCAAGACCACATTACCGTAATACTCGATAAGGAAAAAATGGCTTACTTGAATTAAGGATGACCTTTTGAAGGTTTATTTTATTTTTCTGTAATATAAATTCAGTTTTTTGATAATCTGTTTAGCTTCCGGTTCGGGAATTTGAATCCCCATTTCTATCCATTTTCCGAATCGTTGAACACCGATGGTTTTCCCCGAAATGTTCCAAAAAGAATTAGTCATGGCTTTAGTAAAATTATTGACTTTATCGGGAAGATATTCAAATTTTATGTTTTCGTCTTTTGATAAATGAGTTTTGTGTTGTTTTCGTCCGTCAAAGAAAATATAAGTAAAACCGGATGAGTCAATAATAAATTGCTCAAATCCTTTTGTACGGTATAATAAAACTTTGAGCATCTTCCACAAGTAATAAACCCAAAAAATCAAATAAACAAACAATATTAGTTTGATGTTTTTTTTGTATTCGGAAAATAAAAATTCATATAAAACATATCCGCCGCACAATATCCATAGCAATAACCATAATTTTAGCAGGTTGAGTTTTTGAGGTTCGGTTTTTCCCGAAACGGTTATTTCCACACTTTGTTCGTTTTCCGTAATTATAATTCGCTCCACCAGCTTTATTGAATCACGATTTTTTGAATGGTTTTTTGTTCTTTGGTAATTATGAAAGCTAAGTATGTTCCCGGAGATAAGTTGCTTATATCAAGATGATTTGTGTTCCGGGCAGATAAAATTGTTTTACCGCTAAGGTCTTGCAATATAACTTTAGCAACCTGTTCGGAGAAGCGTAGGGTTTCTGATGCCGGGTTAGGAAAAACAGTAATGTTGTTGTGTAAGTTATTAGAAGTAGCAGAAACACCTGAGGCAGTAATATAAAAGTAATCTAGCCCGGCTTCGGTGATATTGCCGGGGTCTGCATCTTCGGCAAGAGCAATAAATTTCATGTTAGAAGTAAGTGTAATATAATCGGGGAGATAAAACGAATGATATTCCCAAGTGCTCATATTGTCGGCAGCAGTAACTTCCAAGAGTGTTACGGTATCCGTACCGTTTGTGATTTGATAGCGAACATAATCATTAGGTGTTCCGTTTCCTCCGTCGTTAAAAAACCAAGAGACAAAGTTTAAATAAGCATCAGTGTAGCCGGCTAAATCAATTGGAGGAGAGATGAGCATGGTGTATCCGTTGTCAATATCGTCGTCCCAATAATTAGGAGAAGCCATATTTCCGGTAACATAAGCTTTTTCTCCGCAATCATTTACATAATCAGTAGCGGGATTAGAGGCAACCCCATTATAAAAAGTAGCATTTGGCATTCCTCTTTCCCATTTTCCCGTGGAGGCAGTGGAAACAATAGTCCATCCTAAATCTGTGGTAAAATCATCGTAATATCCCTCATCGAGTTCAAAATTTAATGTGGTATTTCCCGAATTGATATCATAGCTTAACAAACACAATGTTTGATAGCCCCATTTACTTACATACACATTGTAGTTTCCCGATACAAAATTACATGAGTTGAATTGTCCGTTATTATCGGTAGTAAAGGAGTAAAAATTAGTACTGTTATACATTTCTATAACAGCATTGGCTAAAGGCGATTGGTTTGATGTTGATTTTACATTTCCGGTTACGTTTACGGTAAGTGAGCTGCTTAATTGAACATCTAAATTGGTTACTGTTCCGTTTGAAAGCGTAACCGTGGTGTTGTAGCTGTTATATCCCGGTGCGGAAACTACCACGGTGTAAGTTCCGGCATTGGCGGTTCCCGTGGCGAAACTTCCGTCGGATTTTACGTTTTCTTGTGTTTCTCCGATAATTTCAACGGTTGCATTGGTAATTGGGGCGCCGCAATTGGCATCGGTTACGGTTCCTTCTAAATAACACGCTCTTTGATAATTTACGGAAAATACATACAACCCTTCTTCAATATCCGAAACCAATACTAACCCTGATGGCAACCAGGGATATGCTCCCCAAGCGCCGTTAAAGCCGTCGCCCGAATAGTTGGGAGAAGTGTCGTAGTTGGCTACTTCAATAAGGTTATGCGGTCTGGCAGCATCCACTACCACTAAACCGTCTCGATAGTAAGAAATTACCAAATATCCGTTGATATAATGAGCATTGTGAGGAATAACCCCCGAACCGGGATTGGATTGAAAGCGGTCTAATTCTGTAATGTTGGAAAAATCCGAAACATCATAAGAAGTAATATAAGCTCCGGAAACTTCGTCTGTGGTAAATACATATTTGCTGTTGTCGGAATACCAAGAGTTGTGCGTAAAGTTATGAGGAGTGGAGAAAGTAGCCATAACCACCGGGTTGGCTTTATCGGATACATCTATCATTGCATGGATTCCATCATTGATGCAAGAAGCCCAAAGTGTATCGCCTTTTACATTGCCGTCGTGGATGTAGTAAGTGTCAAACAATCCTACTTCTACAGGGTTGAGCGGGTCTTGATTAAGGTCTAGTATTATAGCTCCGCCGTTTCCGTAGTCTGCTCCGAAAATATACAGATAGCCGTTTTCATCACCGATTAAATTGTGGGCGGTTTCAAAAGGATAATTGTTTCCGGTATATAAAGACTCATTGCCAATGGAATTGGGTAACCCGGACAGGTCTATGATGGAGAGTCCGCCACCTGTTTCATTAGTAGTGTACAATACATCATTGTATATATACATGTCTCTCCATATACTGTTGGGTCCCGGAACAAAGAATATTTCCGTGGGGTTGGCGGGGTCTTGCAAGCTGACAATAGAAATACCGTCGTTTCTTCCCACTATGGCATATTCATTTCCGGATTGGTCCACATATCCCCAAACATCTGCTAAATCAGTCGAATAAGTTAGTCTTCCTACTAAAGTAGTGTTTAATTGAGCAACGGCTGCGGTTAGCATAGTAATCCAACACGCGGCGAGCAATAAATGTTTTTTCATGATTAAAATTTTAGTCAAAATTACAGCAAATCCAATGTGATTTGGTTGCCTTCTTTATTGTCGGTTGATGGGTTGTTTGTTTGGATATTAAGCTCCAAATTCGGAGGAGTTTCAGAATTTTCTTCCGAATTTTTGTTGTTTTCCGGAATATTTTCTTTTTCGGGAGCGGGGAGAGGCTCCAAAGCATCAATAGATTTGATTTTATGTGGAGATAATTTATTTCCGATAGCTTTCCAACCTTTAACGGCAATAAACTCTTCTACATTGATAGTTTCCGGATTGCGTTCTTTTCCTTTTACTTTGGCAAAATGGAGTTGAATTTGCGGTTTCCAATCGTAAGAAACAAATTCCAAATAAGAATCTGCGTCATCGGGAATAAATTTACTTTTTTTATCGGAATTTTCTACTAAGAATCGCTTGATATAAAATGCTTTCTTTTCGCCGTTGTAGTAAATAGCCGACAATGGTTTTTCGGGATTCCATTTTTCGATTAAAATCAGGTCGTCGTCAAAGTGTGTGTTTAAATCAAATCCTGTGAGTTTATACTCTCCTGATTGATAAACGGTTAAAATTTTATCATCGCCTTTAAATTCACCTAAAAATTCGCCTCTTCCTTCGGTGTTGAGTCGCATTACAGTGTCATCGAACCAAATTTTTCGGGCGCCGAGTGTAGAGGTGCCTTCTTCTTTGAGCAGAATTTTGTTAACGGCGTGCTTGGTTACGATGTTTCCTTTTGCTCCGCGTCCCTTAATAGCCAATTGACTGAAATCGTAATCGAATTTGAGTTTTTTCAATTTGGCTTTTTGTCTTAGTATTACCTGAACGGTTTCTGCTTCTCCGTTTGGATTTACGCTCAAATACAGTATTTTACTTCCTTTTGTGCCTTGCGTAAGGTCGTATTCTTTATCTCTTGTAATGGAGGTAACTGCAAAGCGTTTGGCATATACGTATCCGGCATTTCCGTCTCTGTAAATAAGGTTGTAGATTTTTCTTTTGTCGCCTTTTTTCCAAACGCCTATATATTTGATTTTCTTCCCGAAAAATGCTTTTTGAGAAATTTTGCTCACAATCATTTTTCCGTCTTCGCGAATAACAATGATATCGTCAATATCGGAGCAATCGCAGACGAATTCTCCTTCGCCGCGGCGGAGAGCGTATCCTGCAAAACCTTCTTCTCTGTTTACATAAAGTTTTACATTAGCCACTGCAACTTTTGTAGCTTCTATGTTTTCAAAGGTTTTTATTTCGGTTTTTCGAGTGATGTTTTTACCGTAAGTTTGTTTAAGATGTTTAAAATAGTCAATGGCAAATTCGGTAAGATGTTCCAAATTATATTGAACTTTTTTCATCTCGTCTTCCAGCGAGGCGATATAGGTGTCGGCTTTTTCGGAATCGTGTTTGGTGATACGACGCATTTTAATTTCCATGAGTTTTTTTACGTCTTCATCGGTAATGGCACGGTAGAATTTATGAGCATGTGGCTTTAACCGTTCATGAGTAAGAGCCATTGCCTCTTCATAGGTTTTTCCGTCAAATTCTATGTAAATTTTCTCTTCGATAAATATTTTTTCGAGCGAAGAAAAATGCCATTGTTCTTGAAGTTCTCCCAGTTTAATTTCCAATTCTTGTTTGAGGAGTTGTTTGGTTCGTTCGGTAGAGAGTTTTAGAATTTCTTGAACGGATAAAAATAACGGTTTATCGTCGAAAATTACACAAGCATTGGGAGATATGCTTATTTCACAGTCTGTAAAGGCATACAATGCATCAATCATTTTGTCGGGAGAAATTCCGGGAGCCAAGTGAATAACAATTTCTACATTTTCAGCGGTATTGTCTTCTATTTTTTTAATTTTTATTTTGCCTTTATCATTGGCTTTAATAATGGAGTCTATTAATGAAGAAGTGGTTGTTCCGAAGGGTATTTCGGTAATTACCAGTGTTTTTTTATCGAGTTGTTTTATTTTAGCTCTTACCTTTACTCTTCCGCCTCTTTTTCCTTGGTTGTAATTGGAAAAATCTGCCATTCCGCCGGTAGGGAAATCGGGGTATATTTTTGGATTTTGACCTTTCAGGAATTTAATGGATGCATCTATCAGTTCATTGAAATTGTGGGGAAGTATTTTTGTAGATAAACCTACAGCAATACCTTCAGCACCTTGAGCTAACAGAAGGGGGAATTTTACGGGTAAATTAACCGGTTCCTTGGCTCTTCCGTCGTAGGAAGCTTGCCAAACAGTGGTTTTGGGATTAAAAACTACTTCGAGGGCAAACTTGGTTAGACGGGCTTCAATATATCGAGGTGCGGCAGCACTGTCGCCGGTATAAATATTTCCCCAGTTTCCTTGGGTGTCTATTAGAAGTTCTTTTTGACCTAACTGCACTAAAGCATCGCCAATGGAAGCATCGCCGTGCGGGTGGTATTTCATGGTTTGCCCGATAATGTTGGCACATTTATGATAGCGTCCGTCTTCCATTTCCCGCATAGCGTGCAAAATGCGTCGTTGAACAGGTTTTAACCCGTCTTCTAGCGCAGGCACGGCTCTTTCGAGAATTACGTAAGAGGCATAGTCTAAAAACCAGTCTTGATAAAGCCCGGAAACGTGTTTTACGCCTTCCATGTCTTCGTTTTGGGAAGACAGGTTGTCAAATTCTTCGTCGTGTTCTTCTAAGTGCTTGTTGTCTTCGCTCATAGTTATTGTTCTTCTTCAACTAAGTCTTTTTCAACTTTGAGGTTTTTAATAATAAACTCTTGCCGATTGGGGGTGTTTTTACCCATATAGAAACTCAAAAGGTCTTTTATGGCAGTATCTTTTCCGATAATTACGGGTTCTAAGCGAATATTCTCGCGAATGAAGTTTTTAAATTCGTCGGGAGAGATTTCTCCTAATCCTTTGAAGCGAGTTATTTCTGCGGTTTTTCCCAGTTTTTGAAGTGCTTGTTGTTTTTCTTGTTCGTTGTAGCAGTATATGGTTTCTTTTTTGTTTCTAACTCTGAATAAAGGTGTTTGTAAAATATAGAGATGTCCGTTTTTTACTAAATCGGGAAAAAATTGTAAGAAAAACGTAATAAGCAGCAAGCGGATATGCATACCGTCCACGTCGGCGTCTGTAGCTATTACCACATTGTTATATCTCAAATTTTCGATGCCGTCTTCAATGTTTAATGCGGCTTGTATTAGGTTAAACTCTTCGTTTTCGTACACTACTTTTTTGGTGAGTCCGAAACTGTTAAGCGGTTTTCCTTTTAAGCTGAATACAGCTTGTGTATTTACATCTCTGGCTTTGGTGATAGAACCGCTGGCAGAATCTCCCTCGGTAATAAACAGAGTGCTTTCCAGTCGTCTTTCATGATTGGTATTCAGATGAATGCGGCAATCTCTGAGCTTTTTGTTATGCAGACTTACTTTTTTGGCTCGTTCTTTGGCGAGTTTTTTTATCCCCGCCATATCTTTCCGTTCTTTTTCGGATTGTTGAATTTTTTTGAGGAGTTCTTCGGCGGTTTCGGGGTTTTTATGGAGATAATTGTCTAAAGAGCGTTTAATGAAATCTCCTACAAAAGAACGCATGGATTGTCCGCCGGGTTCTATTTCGGTAGAACCGAGTTTGGTTTTGGTTTGAGATTCAAAAACGGGTTCTATGACTTTTACACTAATAGCTCCGATAATACCGGAACGAATATCTACGGCATCAAAATCTTTACCGTAGAAATCGCGGATAGTTTTTACCAATGCTTCGCGAAAAGCGGAAAGATGTGTGCCTCCTTGAGTGGTGTGTTGTCCGTTTACAAACGAATAATATTCTTCTCCGTAAGAGTCGCCGTGGGTAAGAGCGATTTCAATATCTTCTCCTTTCAGATGAATAACCGGATAGCGGATTTCTTCGTTGATGTTGTTTTTTAACAAATCATATAAGCCGTTTTCGGAGTGATATTTTTGACCGTTGAAGTTGATTGTTAAGCCGGGGTTTAGGTAGGCATAATTCCATAACATTTTATCTACATAATCTATTTTGTATTTGTAGTTATGGAATATTTCTTCATCGGCAATGTAAGTAACTTTTGTTCCGCGTCTTTTGGTAGTATCTTCGAGGTCGTATTCTTTTACAAGCACACCTCTTTCAAATTCTGCGGATTTTATTTTTCCTTCTCGGATAGAATCTACTCTAAAATAAGAGGAAAGCGCATTTACGGCTTTTGTTCCTACACCGTTTAGTCCGACAGACTTTTTAAACGCTTTGGAATCGTATTTGGCACCGGTATTTATTTTGGAGACTACATCAACCACTTTTCCTAAAGGAATTCCTCTTCCGTAATCGCGAACCTTTACCACTTTGTCTTTAATAGAGATGTCAATTGTGCGACCATACCCCATTACAAATTCATCGATACTATTGTCTATCACTTCTTTCAGCAAAATGTAAATACCATCATCGGGAGTGGAACCGTCGCCGATTTTACCGATATACATTCCGGGACGAAAGCGGATATGCTCTCTCCAATCGAGTGTTTTAATGTTTTCTTCCGTGTATTGAGTCATTTCAGATATAGTGATTTTAAAAAACCTTCTAAAAATAAGCAAAAAATGTATTGGTGCTTGTAAAAAATTATCAAAATATAAACGTTGGTTTGTTTAAAATCTTTTGTTTTTTAATTACTGAAAATGTTTGATAGATTTTTATTGACTTTTAACGGTTTTACTCATTGAAGTTGTTTAAAGTTAAAATTAACAACGTAAAGTTAAAAAG
>CAZLMS010000008.1:10737-14219 GCA_964560645.1 uncultured Flavobacteriales bacterium
TTTACTCAGGAAACTTTAAACAACTTTATTGTTAAAATGAGAATGAATGTGATAATTCCGTTAATGATTAACAGCTCAAAACCAAACCGGTAGCCGAAAAATAGTTTCTCGGAATTGATGTGGAGTAAATACGTAATAATGGGAGAGGCAACGGCTAAAAACGGAATAACTTTATCGGAAGCCGAACGGTTTTTGACAAACAGCCCGAATGCATATAATCCTAACAAGGGTCCGTAGGTATAGCCGGCAAACCTGAAAAGTTGAGCTATTACACTATCGTTGTTCAGAGCTTTAAAAACCACAATAACGCCAAGTAAGAGCAGCGAAAAACCGATATGCACTTTCGTACGGATTTTATCTGAATTTTTAGGCAATTTTTTGTCAAAACCCAAAATATCGAAGCAAAAGGAAGTGGTGAGAGCCGTAAGTGCCGAGTCGGCACTGGAATATGCCGCTGCAATCAGGCCTAATATAAAAAATAAAGCGGCTACACTTCCTAAATGTCCTTCAATAGCCAGCGTAGGGAAGAGGTAGTCACCTTTTTCGGGAACAGGAATATTGTTAACTTCCGAAAAAATGAGCAATAAAGCACCCAAGGCCAAAAACATCAGGTTTACAAAAATTAAAATAAAAGAAAACGTAAACATATTTTTTTGAGCGTCTTTGAGTGTTTTACAACTCAGGTTTTTTTGCATCATGTCTTGGTCTAATCCAGTCATAACCAATGCAATGGATGCCCCGGCAAAAAATTGTTTCCAAAAATATTGGGGATTGTTCATATCATCGAAGAAAAACATTTTGGAATAAGAGCTTTCTGCTATTGTGCGAGTCATTTCCGCAAAGCTCCAATCCATTTGGCGGTTGATAAAAACAATGGTAAGAACAACGGCTAAAAGCATAAAAGAGGTTTGCAGGGTATCTGTCCAAACAATGGTTTTAATGCCGCTTTTAAATGTGTAAACCCAAATAAGCAAAATAGTAATTGCCACGGTGATGAAAAAAGGCACGTTCCAGCCCAGTTTTTCAAATACAAAAGTCTGAAAAACAATGGCTACCAGATACAACCGGAATGCAGCTCCGATAACTCTCGAAAGCAGAAAAAACGAGGCGCCGGTCTTATGGGTTTTAGGTCCGAAACGCTGTTCCAAATAACTGTAAATAGAGGTGAGGTTCAGGCGGTAATATAAAGGCATAAGTATAAGTGCAATAATGATATATCCGAGCAAATATCCCAAAACCATTTGCATGTACGAAAATTGCGATGTTTTAACCCATCCCGGTACGGAAATAAAAGTTACGCCACTCAGTGAAGCGCCTATCATTCCGTAAGCTACTGCAAACCAAGGTGATTTTTTATTACCTAAGTAAAACGATTGATTATCGGAATTGCGCGAAGTAACCCACGAAACCCCGATAAGCATTAAAAAATAAGCAAATACAAGCACAATAATGGCTATGGGCGACATAAAAATGATTTTGCAACCAAAAATAAAGGGAAATAAGGTTAAACAGGTAAAAAAGAATTGAACAGTAGTTGTTTAAAAAGTGCTTAAGGCATATTCCAAAATGGTGTCAATCCCATTCATTTCATCGGTGGAGTCCATGTCTATTTTAATATCTGGGGCAATTCCCGATTCTACGTGATTCATTTGTACATCGAGTGTTTGCGTTCTGCTGAAGCGATAATACCATCCGTTTTGCAATTCTCTGAAAAAAGGCGAGCCTTCACCCCCTCCGGTAGAATCCCCGATAATGGTTACATTGTCCAAAACTTTCATCATCATTACAAAATCATTGGTAGCACTGTAAGATGAACGGTTGGTTAATACCACCACTTTTTTGGGGTAGTAATGTCCTTCGGGATTGAGATAAAAAGGTTGGGGTTCGGTAAAATCATTTTTTCCGGGTCCGTTTTTCCATTTCCAGTAGGCATAAAGTGTTTTTTGCGAAGCAAACCTCGAAGCTACGGTTTCGGCATTTTTCGGGTCGCCTCCGCCGTTGTTGCGCACATCTATAATAACTCCTTTCAAATCGTCCATAGCACTTAAAACACCGTCAATATAACCAAAGCCTCCCGCCGAAAAAGAAGGGATGTAGATATATCCCACCGAATCGAATTTCATGTAATAAAAAGCACCTCCTTCGGTAATCCGGTAAGCATTTTTCCAGTAGTTTCTTTCCAATAAGTTGCGGTTAAAATTGGGAGGGTAATTGAGATACCAACCGGTGTATCGCTGCCGGTCAAACGGAGCTACAAGATTTACGTGTCCGTCTTTCAACTCGTTTAGCATAGCTGCAATAACATCAAACAGCAAAACGGGATGCATGTCTTTTTCAATAAGCGGATGATATTTATTATACATCGCATCCCAATCAACATTTTTTACTTCAAATAATGCGTAATGTTCATTAAAATCGTTCCATATTTGGTTGAATACGGCTTCAGCATCTTGTTCGGGTTCTTTGGGCAAAAAAGCTTTTTCGCAGCCCGCCAGTAACACAATGATTGAAAACAATAAAACTATTTTTTTAGCCATTGGTAAGTAATTTTTATTCCGTGAATTGCTTGAACGGCTTTTTCGGGATAGCCGGTAGCATTTATGCTGAAAATATAACTGATGCTTTTTCTGTTTCCGTTGGCGTAATTTTTAATAAAACAAAACTCGTTGGAAAAAAAGAAGAATTTCCAAAAAGGCAGCATCTGATAAGATTGAAGCCATGCTTTTACTTTTTGCGGGTTTTGTTCCGTAAAAGGCTCCGGTGGTGAATATCCGTAGCCCGGACGCAATACTTCATTGATTAAACCCCACCGGAGACGATTCCAAAAGTGCCAATGTTTTTTCAAAAAATCCGTTTGTTTTTCGTAGTGTAAAACAGGAGCAAGCGAAATGAAATGCTCTCCGTAAGGGGCGCCGAAATTGAGATGGTAACGGGCATTGATATTGGAAGACAACGATACTCCGGCATAAATTTTTTGAGAGGTGCTGCTTGATATATTTCTTAAGTATGAAAAATCGAGCGTATTTATTAGATGCAAAAAATAAAAATTGTTTGCATTAAGAGAACCGCCTAATGCGATATTAAAATCAAAATACTTAATAAACCGGAGTTGAATTTTTTCGTAGCGGTAATTTTGAAGAAGAAAAGCCCCTTTGAAAGCAAGCGGAGATACCATACCTTCATAACTGCGGATAAATCCGCCGGCAAAACCGAAAGAATGGTACTTTAAGGAGTCTTGTGAAAAGGTGTAATTAAACAAAAACAGAAATGCAAAAAAGCATATTGTATTACGTTTGAATAACGCCCACATTATATCGTTTTTTCAAAGGTGCATGATTGGCCGCTTCAATTCCGGCAGATATCCATTTCCGGGTTTCCACAGGGTCTATGATGGCATCAACCCATAAGCGGGCGGCTGCATAATAAGGAGAAGTTTGCCGGTTATACCGGTCGGTTATTTTTTTCAATAATTCTTCCTTTTT
>CAZLMS010000008.1:14229-17051 GCA_964560645.1 uncultured Flavobacteriales bacterium
AAATTTCTTCTCCTTTGGCTTTTAAGGCGGTTGTTTGAATTTGCAGTAAAACTTTGGCTGCTTGTGCACCTCCCATTACGGCAATTTCGCCGGTAGGCCAGCTTACTATTAAGCGAGGGTCGTATGCTTTTCCGCACATGGCATAATTTCCTGCTCCGTAGGAATTACCCATAATAACCGTAAATTTCGGGACTACGGAATTTGCCTGTGCATTTACCATTTTTGCGCCGTCTTTAATAATACCTCCATGCTCGGAACGGGAACCTACCATAAAACCCGTAACATCTTGAAGGAAAACCAAAGGAATGCGTTTTTGGTTGCAATTCATGATGAATCTTGCAGCTTTATCGGCTGAATCGGAATAAATTACGCCGCCGAATTGCATTTCGCCTTTTTTGGATTTTACAATTTGACGTTGATTAGCTACAATTCCTACCGCCCAGCCGTCTATTCTGGCATATCCGCAAACAATGGTTTGGCCGTATTTTTCTTTATATTCTTCAAATTCCGAATTGTCGGTTAATCGCTTAATAATTTCTCTTACTTCGTATGGTTTGGCTCGGTCGGCAGGGATAATTCCGTAAATTTCTTTAGGATTAAATTTCGGAGGTCGAGGTGTAACACGGTCGAATCCGGCTTTTTCAAAATGCCCGATTTTTTCCATAATGTTTCGGATTCTGTCAAGGCAGTCTTTATCGTCTGTGCATTTATAATCGGTAACGCCGGATATTTCGCAATGAGTAGTAGCCCCTCCGAGAGTTTCGTTGTCAATATCTTCTCCAATAGCAGCTTTTACCAAATAGGAGCCGGCTAAGAAAATGGTTCCGGTTTTATCTACAATCATAGCCTCGTCAGACATAATGGGTAAATAAGCACCTCCAGCTACACAACTACCCATAATGGCGGCAATTTGTATAATACCTTCGGACGACATGATAGCATTGTTTCTAAAAATTCGTCCGAAATGTTCTTTGTCAGGAAATATTTCGTCTTGCATAGGTAAAAACACGCCGGCGCTATCTACTAAATAGATGATGGGCAACCGGTTTTCCATGGCAATTTCTTGAGCTCTGAGGTTTTTCTTTCCCGTAATGGGAAACCATGCTCCCGCTTTAACAGTAGCATCGTTGGCAACAATTACACATTGCCGGCCGCTTACTTTTGCAATTACAACCACTACACCTCCCGAAGGGCAACCTCCGTATTCTTTATACATTTCGTCGCCTGCAAGGGCACCTATTTCAATTATTTCGTCCGGATTGTCAACAAGGTAGTGAATACGCTCGCGGGCAGTCATTTTTCCTTGCTCGTGTAATTTGGCTATTTTTTTCTTTCCGCCGCCTTCGGCAACTTTATCCAGTTGAGAGCGTAGTTTGGAGACCAACAACCGCATGTGGTCTTCGTTTTTATTGAATTCCAAGTCTTGTTTAACAGTGGTTTCTGTTTTCATATTATTCAGTTATTTAAAATCACTTTATGAGTTTCTTTTAAAATGTCTAATGCTTCTTCTTTGTTTTTTCCTTCGGCATAGGTTCTTAAAACCGGTTCAGTTCCTGAGGGTCTAATCATTACCCAACGGTCATCGTCTATGATGTATTTGAAACCGTCTAAGTCTTCGACGCGTTCAATTTTATATTTGCCAAATTGTTGATAAACAACTTTTTTACAATTTTCTACAATTTTTTGTTTTTGTTCTTCCGGAATGGTTAAGTCGATGCGTTCAAAAGCGAATTCACCCACCAAATCGTAAATTTCTCGTACCAATTCATCGAGTGTTTTACCTGTTTCTGACATAAACTCCCAAATAACCATACCATTCCAAACACCGTCTCTTTCAGGGATATGACCTTTAACTGCAATTCCACCGGATTCTTCTCCGCCCATTAAGATATCATGTTCGAGCATCAACCCGCAAATGTGTTTAAAACCGATAGGTACTACATGAAGCGGAAGATTGTATAATTCACACAATTTTTTTATTTTAACGGTACTGGAAAATCCTGTGGCAACTTCACCCCGGAAGCCTTTGTATTTATATAAGTAATGAATAAGTAAAAGCATAATGTGATGAGAGTCTATATATTCGCCTTTGCCGTTCATTAAACCTATCCGGTCGGCATCTCCGTCATTGGCAAGCCCGCAATCTATATTGCCTTGTTGTTTTATGAATTCGGAGAAAGGCAACAGATTTCTCATAATTGGCTCGGGTGAAATTCCGTGAAAACTCGGATTGTATTCGCATCTGAAGTGTTGAATACCGGGAAACAAGCGTTGCATAATTCGTTGGCCTGCTCCGTACATGGCATCATAAGCCAATGTCATTCCTGAGTTTTTAATTTTTTCGATATTGAAGGACCGGGTAATTCTTTGGTAATAAATTTCTTCTAAATCAACAATTTCAAAAAGAGATGATTCTTGAAGATTGACGGATTCAAAATCTGTACAAACTTTATCAGGGATAAGATTTTCCACTTCCTTTACTTGTTCGGGAAGGAGCGGACCGCCATAATGCCCTTTGAGTTTATAGCCGTTATAGGAAGGAGGATTGTGAGAGGCGGTAATGATAATTCCCAAAGAGGCTTTAAAATGAAGGGTGCCGAGCGAAATCATGGGGGTAGTAACAAAGGGTTCTTTTGCCTGATAAACTTTTATATTGTTTTTTATTAGTATTTTAGAAATTGTTTCTACAAAAAGGTCGCCGGCAAAACGGCAATCATGGCCAACTACCACCGAAGGAGATTCAAAGTTTTTTTTCAACCAAGACACCACGCCTTCCGTAACACGGGCTACGTTTTCTACGGTAAAATCTTTAGCAATAATGG
>CAZLMS010000009.1:0-16887 GCA_964560645.1 uncultured Flavobacteriales bacterium
GGAACTTGGCAGGGAATTTATTTGTGTGAATTTAGAAACAGAGGCGGTAACCGAAAATTGGTTTTGACTGTTTATGGAGAAGATTTTTAATGTGCAGAACCGATTTTGGATAATTCTGCAAACCATTCGGTAAATTTTCTGATTTCATTGGCGGTTTCTTGCTCGCCGGTAGCTTTTTCGTAGGTGTCTGCCATAGTTAAAAATGTTTGATGAATAAACATTTTCATTTCATCTACGAGCATGTCTTTAGTCCACAAATCTATCCGAAGGGTTTCTTTTTTGGAGCTGTCCCAAAGAGAAAGAATAGCTGCTTTTACTTCGCCTTGTTGGTTGGCATCATCGGCAAACCACTCTAATTTTTCGGGAATGTGATGCTCGTCAAGAGTAACGGAAATTTTTATTTCGGATTTTTTCATGCTTTTGAAGTTTAGGTTTTACAAAAAAGCCCGTCGAAAACAGACGGGCTTTTAAATGAGGTTCTTAATAGCATATTTATTTTTTAGCACCTTCCACTTTTTCTTCAATAGAGTCATCAATTAAGATTCTTCCGCAGTGTTCGCAAACCATAATTTTTTTGTGAGAGCGAATATCTAATTGACGTTGAGGCGGAATTTTATTAAAACAACCTCCACAGGCGTCTCTTTCTACTTTTACCACTGCCAAGCCGTTTCTCATATTTCCTCTGATTCGCTTATAGGCTTTCAACAGACGTTCTTCAATGTCTTTTTCGGCTTCTTTGGAAAGCTTTATGAGTTCCTCTTCTTCTTTTTGAGTTTCGGCTACAATTTCATCAAGTTCCTTTTTCTTTTCTTCCAAATACTTTTTTTGAGTTTCGAGTTTTTCTTCGGTATTTTTCAGCAATTCTTTTTTCTCTTCTATTTTGGCGCCGGCTTCTTTTATTTTTTTGTTAGCAAGTTCAATTTCAAGTTTTTGATATTCAATTTCTTTGTTCAACGAGTCAAATTCGCGGTTGTTGCGGACATTCATTTGTTGTTCCTCATATTTTTTAATAAGGGCTTCCGCATCTTTAATGAGGTTCTTTTTTTCGGAGATAAAATGTTCAAGTTCACTTATTTCATTTTGAATTTTTTCAATGCGGGTGGTAAGACCTTGAACTTCGTCTTCCAAATCTTGCACTTCCAGAGGAAGTTCTCCTCTTATGGTTCGTATCTTGTCAATTCTGGAGTCAATGGATTGTAACTTGTATAGAGCGGCTAATTTTTGCTCTATGATATTTTCTGTGGTTTTGGTTGCAGCCATTTTAAAAATAATTAATAGGATTTGTATTTATTTCCGATAAACGGAACGCAAAGTTAGAAAATTTTTTGTTTAAATGTTCTGCAATAAGATGTTTGGTAAATTGTTCGCTTTCATAGTGTCCGATGTCGGCAATAAGTATTTTGTTTTCAGCATCAAAAAACTCATGGTATTTAAAGTCGGCTGAGATGTATATGTCTGCGCCTTGGGCAATGGCATGAGGTAATAAAAAACTTCCGCTGCCTCCGCATAAAGCTACTTGTTGTATAGGTTTGTTTAAAAGACGGGTGTGCCGGATTACTGCACATTGAAAAACTTCTTTTATTCGATTCAAAAACGGCACTTCGTCCACAGGGGCAATTTCGCCGATAATTCCACTGCCTATACGATTATGAGTATTTTCAAGCAGCACAATATCATAAGCAACTTCTTCGTAAGGGTGATTTTCCAGAAGAGCTTGCACGATTTTGTTTTGAAGATGTTTCGGAAAAATGACTTCGATTTTAATTTCCTCTTCAAAATGTATTTTTCCGATTTCGCCTACATAAGGGTTGGTTCCTTCGGTGGCTAAAAACGTGCCTTTCCCTTCGGTGTTATAGCTGCAATGGGAATAATCGCCTATAAATCCAGCTCCTGCTTCAAAAAGAGCGTTTCGTACTTTGTCGGCAGCTTCTTTCGGGCAAAAAGTGTATAACTTGCAAAGTTCACGGGTTTTTGGGGCAAGGATTTTCATGTTTTCCAGGCCTAACAATTCACCCATTTTTTTACTTACTCCAAGCCAGGCATTGTCTAAATTGGTATGAATGGCATAGATGGCAATATCGTTTTTAATGGCTTTAATTATAGTTCTTTCCACATAGTTTTTTCCCGTAACGGATTTAAGTCCTTTAAAGATAACAGGATGGTGCGCAATGATTAAATTGCAATTATTTTCTATGGCTTCATCTACAACCTCTTCCGTGCAATCGAGTGTTATGAGTGTTTGCGTAATTTCCCAATCGGGATTGCCGGTTAATAATCCGCTGTTGTCATAGTTTTCTTGATAATCTTTCGGAGCAATACTTTCGAGATATTCTGTAACGGTTTTTATTTTCATGTTCAGACAATTTTTAAACAAAAACAAAGTTATCCAAAAACTTTTTGCCGGGATTAAAAAAGCCGCTGTCGTTTTTTCGTTTGCAAACAGCTTAAAAAATTCTCATCTTTGCCTTTATTTACCGAAAAAATGGAGAAAAAACTTTTTATATACAACACGCTTACGCGTAAAAAAGAACTCTTTGAACCGCTCAATCCGCCTTTTGTGGGCATGTATGTGTGTGGTCCTACGGTGTATGGCGACCCTCATTTGGGGCATGCACGTCCTTATGTAACATTTGACGTATTGTTCAGATTGTTGAAATTTTCGGGATATAAAGTCCGCTATGTAAGAAATATTACCGATGTGGGACATTTGGAAAACGATGCCGATGAAGGCGAGGATAAAATTGCCAAAAAAGCCCGCTTGGAACAACTCGAACCAATGGAAGTGGTGCAGCACTACACACTTAGATTTCACAAAGCAATGGAGCTTTTAAACACGCTTCCGCCGAGTATAGAACCGCATGCTTCCGGGCATATTATTGAGCAAATAGAAATGATAAAAGAAATCCTTGCTCACGGATTGGCTTATGTGGAAAACGGATCGGTGTATTTCGATGTAAAAAAATATAACGAAGCTCATCAATACGGAAAATTATCAGGCAGAAAAATAGAAGATTTGCTTCAAAATACCCGCAAACTGGAAGGGCAAGAAGAGAAGCACAGCAGTTTGGATTTTGCATTGTGGAAAAAGGCAAAGCCGTCCCATATTATGCGTTGGCCCTCGCCGTGGAGCGAAGGGTTTCCGGGCTGGCATTTGGAGTGTTCTGCCATGAGTACCAAATATTTGGGAGAAAGGTTTGATATTCATGGCGGAGGTATGGACTTATTGTTTCCTCATCATGAATGTGAAATAGCTCAGAATGTAGGAAGTAAAGGAGTAGAGCCGGCTAAATACTGGATTCATAACAACATGATTACCATCAACGGGCAAAAGATGGGTAAATCTTTGGGTAATTTTATTACGCTTTTCGAGCTTTTTGAAGGCAATAATAAAGTTTTGAGCCAACCGTATTCTCCCATGACTATTCGGTTTTTTATTTTGCAATCTCACTATAGAAGCCCGCTTGATTTTTCAAACGAAGCGTTGCAATCGGCAGAAAAGGGATTGAAAAGGTTATTGCAAGCAGTGAAAAAAATAGACAAAATAGAACCTGCCAAGCAGTCCTCTTTTAATGCAAATGAGATTGTTACATCCGTGTATGACGTTCTTTACGACGATTTGAATACACCTGTTGCTTTGGCAAACCTTTTTGAAGGCGTGAAAAAAATTAATAGTGCATACGACAAGAAAGAAACGCTTACCGCAGAAGACTTGCAAAAACTAAAAACATTTTATCACACCGTAGTATATGAAATTCTCGGATTGAAAGACGAAGCAGAGGATAAGAGTTCGGAATATCTCGAAAAAGTCATTCAAATACTATTAAATATTCGACAAGAAGCAAGAAAAAACAAAAACTTTGAGCTTTCGGATGCGATACGCGACGAACTTTTGAAAGCAGGAATTATTATTAAAGACGGAAAAGATGGTTCGACTTGGGAATTGGCTGAATAACATTTTTTTATGGCTTTTTATTTGCCTTGGAATTTTCGGATGTAGCGAAGGTGATAAAAAAACAAAACCTTCTCCGCAACCTGTAAAGCAAACAACTCCGAAAACTTTTGATATCAGTCAAATTTATGCGCCTGCATTTAATGAAGATTCGGCATATTTTTTTCTGAAAAAACAAGTGGAATTTGGCCCGAGGGTACCCGGCTCGGAAGCCCATAGAAAGTGTAAAACATATATTGTAAATACGCTTAAAAGATATGGTTTTGCAGTAAAAGAGCAAAAAGGGGAAGTGGAGCTGTTTAACGGAAAAAAAATAGAAATAACCAATATTATTGCCCAAAGCGATACATCGGCAAATAAAAAAATATTATTGATGGCACATTATGACACTCGCCCTTTTGCCGACAGAGATACTAAAAACAGAACCAAGCCTATTCTCGGAGCGAATGACGGAGCCAGTGGAGTAGCTGTTTTGTTGGAAATTGCACGAGTTATTTCCACAGACAGCATAAAACCGGAAGTGGGAATAGAAATGGTGTTTTTTGACGCTGAAGATTACGGGCAACCCCAAGAAACATTTTCATCAGCTAACAACAGCAATACATGGTGTTTAGGGTCTCAATATTGGGCAAAAAACTTAGATACTCCGCGTTCGGAATATTTATACGGCATTTTGTTGGATATGGTAGGCGGAAAAATAGCCCGGTTTCCCAAAGAAGGAGGTTCGATGTATTATGCTCCTTTGGTGGTGGAAAAGGTTTGGAGTATTGCCCGGGCAGCAGGTTACGGAAAATATTTTGTCAATGAAACCATGTACGGAGCCATTACGGACGACCATAAATATGTAAACGAAATAGCCCATATTCCTTCTATTGATATTGTGCATTATGAAGTACATCGGAACGATTTTTTCTTGCATCATCATAAACATTCCGACAATTTAAACCAAATAGATAAAAACACGTTAAAAGCAGTAGGACAAACGTTATTGTACGTTATTTATTCCGAAAAATGAGTGAAGAAAAAAACGAAAAGGAGTTTATAAATCCGATTGATAAGGATAAGATTACGGAAACGCCTCATACACTTCCGTATGCCCATCATGTGGGGAGTGCAAAAATTAAACCCGTAGATAAAGGAAAGCTAAAGCATCGTGCGCATACTGCCATGGAAGAGCAAACCAAAGCTCAACTTTCTCAAATCTATGAACAAATGGAGCTTTTGGCTAAACAGGCAGAGCGAATTAAGCAACGAATGGATATTTCCAATATTATTTATAATGCAGACATTAATTTTGAACCTTTAATAGGGCATATATATCACTTGTACAAGAAAGCAGACGGTAGTTTTGTGTTGTCTATGATTGCCCGGAACGAATGGGGCAAAAAATGTCCTTACGAATCATTTGTGGCTTCTGTAAAATTACTTGCCGACCACACTTGGGAGGTTGTAGAGGGGGATTTGCAGTGATATAAAAACCTAAGGAGTAGAAAAATGCCTTTGCAACTTATTCAAATAAACTTAATTGCTTGGGTAATAAGGAAAATGATTGCCGGTGATGCGGTGAAACGCCGAATTTGCGAATAGCGTCCCTGTGTTTTGAGGTAGGATAACCTTTATTACTGTTCCACCCGTATTGAGGAAACTCTTTGTGTAACGTTTCCATTATTTCATCCCGGTAGGTTTTAGCCAGCACGGAAGCCGCAGCTATAGACATATACTTGCTGTCGCCTTTTATTATGCATGTATGGTTTATGTTTGGATAAGGATTAAAACGATTTCCGTCAATCAGCAAATGGTCGGGTTTAGGGTTGAGTTGTTTTACAGCCCGGTGCATAGCCAAAAAGGAGGCATTGAGAATATTGATTTCATCAATTTCTTCGGGGCTAACAACTCCAATTGCAAAGCTCAAGGCTTGTTTTTCTATAATAGGACGAAGTTGGTCTCTTTGTTTTTCCGACAGTTTTTTAGAATCATTCAGCAACGGGATAGAGACTTTTTTAGGAAGAACAACTGCAGCAGCCACTACAGGTCCTGCCAAACATCCTCGACCGGCTTCATCACATCCGGCTTCAAGTTTAGAGGCATCAAAATAAGGAAGTAACATAGTGATTGTGTGGAAAGGTTATGGGCGGCGCGCAGCGCCGCCCATAATTCCATTTAATCTAAAAATTTTACAATGTTCCTCTTCGTCTTTGTTCTTCTTCAATGGATTCAAACAATGCTTTGAAGTTCCCTTTTCCGAATGATTTTGCCCCTTTTCGTTGAATGATTTCATAGAATAATGTCGGGCGGTCTTCTACCGGTTTGGTAAATATTTGCAATAAATATCCTTCTTCATCTTTATCAACCAAAATACCCAGTTCTTTTAGTGTTTTCAAGTCTTCATCTATTTTTCCTACCCGTTCTTCTACGGTGTCGTAATATGTTCCGGGCACGTATAAAAATTCTACGCCTCTTTTCCTCATTTCGCTTACGGTAAAAACAATGTCGTTTGTAGCTACGGCAATATGCTGACATCCCGGACCTTCATAAAAATCCAAATACTCTTCGATTTGTGATTTTTTCAACCCTTCGGCAGGCTCGTTAATCGGGAATTTAATGCGTCCGTTGCCGTTTGCCATTACTTTACTCATAAGCGCGGTGTATTGAGTAGAAATATCTTTATCGTCAAAAGTGATTAAATTGGTAAATCCCATCACTTTATGATAAAACTCCGCCCACTTGTTCATTTCACCCCATCCTACATTTCCTACCATGTGGTCGATATATAACAAACCTGTTTCCGGCGGGTTGTAATCGGTTTTATGTTCCACATATCCGGGAAGAAAAACTCCGTTGTAATTTTTTCGTTCTACAAATACGTGAACCGTTTCTCCGTAAGTATAAATTCCGGAGCGAACAACATGTCCGTGTTCATCTTCTTCCTTGGTGGGTTCCATATATGATTTAGCACCTCTCGAAGTGGCTTCTTTCCATGCTTTTGTGGCATCGTCTACCCAGAGAGCTATTACTTTTACTCCGTCTCCGTGTTTAACAATATGCTCGTTAATAGGATGTTTGGAGTTGAGCGGGGTAGTAAGCACCAGTCTTATTTTACCTTGTTTTAATACATAAGAGGCTACATCTTTACTGCCGGTTTCCAACCCCTTATAGGCACAATCTTGAAATCCGAAAGCGGTTTTGTAAAAGTATGCCGCTTGTTTGGCATTGCCTACGTAGAATTCTACATAGTCTGTACCCAAAATGGGGAAAAAATCTTGTGCTTCGGGAAATATTATTTCAAATCCTTCTTGATATATGTCTTTGTTTTCCATAGTTGTAAGTTTTTTATTTGTTAATAATGAATTTTAATTTTCTAACCAAGATTTATAATATCCGGGTTGTTCAATTTCCAATGCGGTTTTAGTGATTTTTAGCGGTTTAAAAGTATCTACCATTACGGCAAGTTCTTCGGTTTCTTTTTGTCCGATGCTTCTTTCCATTGCTCCCGGATGAGGTCCGTGAGGAATGCCAGCGGGATGCAAGGTAATTTGTCCTTTTTCAATGTTGTTACGGCTCATGAAATCACCATCTACGTAGTATAATACCTCGTCTGAGTCAATATTGCTGTGGTTATATGGTGCAGGAATAGCTTGAGGATGATAATCATATAAACGGGGAACAAAAGAACAAATTACAAAAGCGTCGGTTTCAAAAGTTTGATGAACGGGTGGCGGCATGTGAATTCGTCCGGTGATAGGTTCAAAGTCGAAAATAGAGAAAGCATAAGGGAAGTTGTATCCGTCCCAACCTACTACGTCAAAAGGATGATAGGCATACACATATTCGTGTATCATATCTTCTTTTTTTACTTTGATGAGAAAATCGCCTTTTTCATCAATGGTTTCCAGTTCGGTTGGCGGGCGAAAATCGCGTTCGCAAAAAGGAGAATGTTCCAATAATTGCCCGAACCAATTGCGGTAACGTTTGGGGGTATATATCGGGCGTCGTGATTCTATAATAAATAACCGGTTGTCTTCGGTGTCAAAATCAATCTGATAAACCATACCTCTCGGAATAACCAAATAATCGCCGTATTTAAAATCAATGTTTCCTAAAAAAGTGCGAAGCTTTCCGCTGCCTTGATGTACAAAAATCACCTCGTCGGAATCGGCATTTTTGTAGAAATAGTCCTTGAGCGATTTTTTAGGAGCAGCGAGTACAATTTGCACATCATTATTCACTAAAACAGGCTTTCTGCTTTCTAAATAGTCATTTTCCGGAGAAACCTTAAACCCTTGCAGGGATAAAGGCATCATGTTTTTTTCTATGGCAATTTCAGGTGCAACCGAGTAGGAACGTAGTATTTCTTTGATTTGAGTAGGTCTGTGTAAATGATACATCAGACAAGACATACCGTCGAAACCAATAGTGCCGAAAAGCTCTTCGTAATAAAAATTGCCTTCCGGGCTTTTAAAAACGGTATGACGCTTATGCGGTATTTTTCCGAGTTTATGGTAAAAAGGCATGGTTTAAAATTTTTTAAGGTTAAACATCTGATTTTTTTGTCAATCGGGATAAGAAAAAAGTTATTCGGGATTGCGTTTCAACACGCATTTTCTGTAATAATGATATTTGGATTGAGGTATCATTTTTAATGATAACAAATATAATGAAAAAGAGGGATTGGTCAATGATTTTTGTCATTTGACTTTTTGTAACTTTATTTACGGTAGAGCATCTTAAAAATGGGTAATTTTACAGCATGAAGAAAGCATTAATTATTCGAGCAGTTGCGTTTTTTGCCATATTTTTGGGAGGGGTGATAATCGGAGCGCAAATTATTAAGAAAGGCAAAAAATTGCCGGTATATAATCCTTCACAACTTAATCCCCGATTGGTGGATGAGTCGGTGAGAAATAAAACCCACGGACACACGGTGTCGGACTTTAAACTGATTAACCAATTGGGCGATACTGTTACCCATCAAAACTTGGAGAATAAGATATATGTGGCTAACTTTTTCTTTGCTACTTGCCAAACCATTTGCCCGAAAATGAACGGAAATCTTTTAATGGTACAAGAAGCATACAAAGATGATAATCACGTGCAAATATTGAGCTTTTCGGTAACTCCGCAAATTGATTCGGTCCCGGTGTTGCACGATTATGCTTTGCAAATGGGAATAGATTCTTCTAAGTGGTATTTGCTTACGGGCGATAAAAAGCAAATTTACAATTTGGCAAGGAAAAGCTATTTTGCCGTTTTAGACGAAGGCGACGGCGGAGTGCAAGATTTTATCCATACCGAAAATGTAATACTGATAGACCCGAAGCGGCGAATCAGGGGGTATTATGACGGAACTTCCAAGGAAGACATTGAGCAATTGATAGAAGACATTGAAATTTTAAAACAAGAATTTGCCTTTGATTGATTGCAGCAATAATTTGTTTTATACAGGTTTTTTTACACATTGACATTGTTCTGTCAAAACGCTGCTTTATAAACAAATGCTTTGTAATATTGCAAGATAATGAAACAACAGCTTTCTGTCGAAAACCAATTTGTTTTAAAAAATCACCTCACTTGGATAGGGGGACTTCTTGTCCTTACGCTGTTAGTTTATTGGAAAGCTTTCTACAACGGATTTACCAATTGGGACGATGAACCTTACGTAACAGAAAATTTCTTGATTAGGGAATTAAATTGGCAAACCGTTAAATATTGGCTTACGGCTTTTCATCACGGCAATTACCACCCGATAACCATGCTTACCTACGTGCTGGATTACCATTTTGCCAAGCTCAACCCCTTGTGGTATCATGTAGAAAATGTTATATTTCATCTTTTCAATACTTTTTTGGTATATGTAGTAATATGGAAATTGTTTCGGCATAAAATTACGGCAATTGTTTCGACATTTATTTTTGCTTTACACCCTATGCATGTGGAGTCGGTGGCGTGGATTTCCGAACGAAAAGATGTGTTGTTTACCTTTTTTTATTTTCTCGGACTGAATGCTTATCTGAATTATATCGAAACATCCGGGAAAAAACAACTCGTTTGGGTATATGTTTTTTTCTTGTTATCGCTTTTGTCTAAGCCTGCCGCAATTACGTTTTGTTTGGTGTTGCCGCTAGTTGATTATTGGAAAGGAAGAGGTTTTACAAAACCGGTTATTTTGGAAAAAATTCCGTTTTTTATTATCTCCTTTATTTTTGGGATAATAGCCATTAAGGCACAAATGGCGGCGGAAGCCATCGCCGATGCACAAGTTTTTACCGTTTGGCAAAGAATAATGTTTGCCAGCTATGCGGTTTTAATGTATTTATATAAGTTTTTTGTGCCAGTTAATCAGGCTAATTTTCATCCGTATCCTACTTTGGATGCACAGGGAAACATACCTTTTATTTTTTATGTAGCACCTTTTCTGTTTCTGATTCTTACGACAGGGGTTTTATTTTTTCATAAAAAATCCAGAACTTTAGTGTTCGGCTACCTGTTCTTTTTCTTCAATTTGATATTGGTGTTGCAGTTGGTGTCTGTAGGAAATGCCATCATTGCGGAACGATATACCTATGTGCCTTATGTGGGACTAGCTGCAGTGTTGGGAGAAGGATTGGTATTTATAGAACAAAATCGCAAAAAATGGTTTAAGCCGGTGGTGTTTTTAGCAGCGGTTTGGGGAATGTTTTTAATTTACAGAACGTATCAACAAATAGATACATGGAAAGATGCACTTTCATTATGGAACAATCAGTTAAAAGTTTATCCCGATGATGTTTTCGGTCATAACAAACGCGGAACATATTTGGCAATCAATAAAAAATATAAAGAAGCACTTAAAGATTTTCAGTGGATAGCCAAATATTACCCTAATAACGAAAAAGCGTTGTTGGGAATTGCCAATATTTACGGACAACTCGGACAACCTCAAAAAGCATTGGAATATTACAACAGAATATTAAAAATCAACCCGAACACTTTTGAAGCAAGAGTAAACCGTGCAATTACTTATTCCATGTTAAAACAATATGATAAAGCATTGGAAGATTATGCCGTAGCAGAGCAAATAAAACCCGAAGATTTAAAAATATACATCAACAGAGGCTACACGTACTTGGAAACCAAACAATATGCAAAAGCTGTTGAAGATTACAACAGAGTATTGCAAGTAGATAAAAACAACGTTCAAATGTATTTTTATCGCGGTGTGGCATATTTAAATAACGGCAATTTTCAAAAGGCAATAAATGACTTCAGTACAGTGATTCAGATGAAGCCTCAACATAAACTTGCTTATTACAACAGAGGAATAGCATATTTTAAACTGGGAAAAAATCAAAAAGCACTACAAGACTTGCAAACAGCCGAAAAACTTGGACAAAAAGTAAACCCGCAGCTTTTCAAAATCTTAAAATCAAAGAAAGAGTAAGAGGAAGAACTCTTGCAATATTTAATTTTTGAACGACTCTTCTTTTAACTTATGATTTAGGTTCGTCAAAAAGATGAGCTAATTGGTGGTTGAGATATTTTATGCCGGCTCTTACGGAGTTATACACTTTTTCTTCAGGCAACACATTAGGAATAAATTTCAGTCTTAAAAATTCATTAAATATATGGTCTTTAACTCCTATCACTACTACTTCCATTCCTTTGTCTTTAAAGGTATTTATTACATCTTCCAATACATAAATTCCCGAAGCGTCAATATACGGAACATGAGACATGTTGATAATTACGGCTTCTTTATCTTTTATAGCTTCCGCTTGATGTTTAAATTGATCGGAAAATCCGTAAAACAAAGGACCGTCAAGTTCCAATTCAAACACTTTATCTTTTAAAAATTTGGGAATTTTAATTTTTCTGTGCAATTCCTCCACTTTTCCTTGAGCGCTTTGTCGGGCTACAATTTCTCCCATTTTTTGCATAAAAAAGAAAGAAGAAAGCACCATTCCCACACCTACGGCTATTAACAAATCATAAAACACCGTAATAAGAATAACGATAATAAGCACAAGTGTATCATGGTTTTTGAGCTTGATGAGACGTTGTATGCCTTTAAAATCAATTACTCCTATTCCTACGGTAATAAGCAAAGCGGAAAGCACGGGAATGGGAATGTACTTTGCAAATTTTCCCAAGCCGAACATCATAATCAATAAAAATAAACCCTTAAAAATTCCGCCTAAATTGCTTCTTGCTCCGGCTTGTATGTTTGCCACAGTTCCCATAGTAGCTCCTGCACCCGGGATACCCCCAAACAATGCCGTAATAAAATTTCCCAATCCTTGCCCCATGAGTTCTCTGTTGCCATTATGTTTGGTTTTAGTCATATTATCGGCTACAACAGAAGTAAGCAGGGTGTCTATGGTTCCCAGCCCGGCAAGAGTAAGAGCATTTATACTCATAAATCCCAAATCTGACCATTGAAATTCGGTAAAAACCTGTGTCTTTAATGTGGGAATGGATGTAGGAATGTCTCCAATGAGTAGATTTTCAGGAAGTTTCATAAACAGGGATACTACAGTGGCTATGATTAAAGCAACCAGAGAGGCTGGAATTTTTTTAGAAATGCGCGGAATCCCGTATATCAGGATTAAAGTAAGTGCGGCTAAAATAAAAGCCGACGGGTTCATATTCATTACGGGATAATGCAATTGAGAAACAATGTTTATGATTCCTTTTGGAGCTTTGTGTCCGAAAAATGCAAACCACTGGAAAAGAATAATAATTATTCCGATACCTGCCATAAATCCGGAAAGCACGGGATAAGAGATGTATTTTACATATTGAGCTACTCGAATTAACCCGAATCCTATTTGAAAAATACCGGTAAGAGCAAAGGTGCCTACAATAAGCGGTAAGGCATGGTTCAAATCGCCTTTCAAACCTATGGCAGAAGCTACGACAGATGCCGAAACCACTGTCATGGGGCCTGTGGGATCGCTGATAAGAGTTTTGGTGCCGGCAATAATTGATGCAATGATTGCCAGAAAATAGCGGTGTAAAGTCCTGCTTCTGCGCCTAACCCGCTTTGTAAACCGAAAGCAAGCCCCATTGGGAGGGCTATAATAGCGGCGGTTATTCCTCCGGCTATGTCGCCTTTAAGAGAGGTTGCATATTTTTTAAGCATAAACGCTTAATCAAACTACGGTATATTCAAATTCTTCTACGGGAATAGTTTTAATCCCCAGATCAGGGAAAATATCTTGGTATGTTTCTCCTACGTCCAGCATGTCGGGGTCATCTTCTTCGTAATACCACTCTACTTCTACATTATATCCTTGTTTTTTGAACTCATCCAGATCGGCAAGGAGGTCGTAAATTATTTTGGAAGAACTGGTATTAAAATACTCGATTTTAAAAATTACCTTGGTGGTAGGAGCAGGATTTTTTTTATATTCGGCATACCAGTCTAAAGCGGGCTGATACGCTTCTAGTACATCTTCGGGCCAAGAACGGCCGTATATTTCCAAGGTTCCGTTAGGGTCAAATTTAAAGAAAGGTGTTTTTTCGTCTCCTTTTATAAAAAGCGCTTCCATTTGTAAAAATTTGAGGTAAAAATAATCATAAAAATTTATTTCACAAAATTCTGTAATAAATTTTTGTCAGCCACTTGGTTGTGTCGGGTTCTGATTGCGGGTCGGTTATGTATTCTTCCAGCACGACGTCGTTTAATTTTAAGCGATTTTTTTTCATGTAATTATCAATAGCATAATGAGCTGCTCCAATATTGTTGTAGTTGCCGTAATAGTCCATTTTCAAGGCTTTAGATGCCGGAAGTTCAATAACTTTAATTTCTTTGCCGGATGATATCTCTCCGCTTACAGCTACACCTGCAGCTACGTGGGTGATTCCTTGTTGTTCGTCATAAAAATAATAAATAGCCACAGGAGCGCTTGCCGGCTTAACCTGATTTTCTCCTACATATTGAAAAACTTTGGGAAAAGCATTGGCAAAAAACTGGCCTAATTCTTCAAACTTTAAAGTGTCTTCTATTACGGCGTATTTTGCAGCCGGCATGTCAATCTCGGAGATGTTTTCAGAGGAAGAAGACTGTTTGTTTTCTTCTACTATTTTTTTCAGCGTTTCCAATCCTTTTTTATAGTCTTGTCTTATAGCATTTTCAAATCCCATAAGCCACATAATTCCGTTCATGGGGTAATTCATTTTACTAACAAATCCCCAGCTTATTTCAAATTGGTTTTTACCTTTTGGTTTTATTAGAAAAAAAGCATCGGCTTTGTCTTCAAAGGGTTCTATAAAAATGAGTTTCGTAGCAATGGAATCATGCGAAATATATACGATTTCTTGAGAGCCTTTTCCTACTTTTTCATTACCCGACCAAATGTGTTTATGGTGCACTTTCATCGGCTCTCCTTCATAGGTATTTTGCACATTGGGGTCGAGATTTGCCCATGGCGACCATTTTTCAAATTTCTTAAAATCAAGAATATATTGTTCAATATCTTTTTTAGGCGCATGAATAATTACAGATTCTTTCACTCTCATTTCCCGGGGTGCGATTATTCCCAAAACAAGTACAATTGTTACCAGTATCAATAAGAACCAAAAGAAAATTTTGCCGACTTTTTTCATAACGAGGAAATTAATTAAAGCAAATGTAAACATTTATTTATCAATTTCAAAATAAGCGTATTTTTGTGCATAATGAAAGATTTATTACTTACACCTTTTAGGGCGCTTTGGAAAATTTATTTCTTTATTATTTTTTCAGGCACATTATTATTGCTATATCCTGTTTTTTTGTGGAATTTACAAAAACCCGAGCGTTTTGTTACGTGTTTTCGCTGGATGCGTTTTTGGGCGGTTTTGCTTCAGATTTTCGGCGGAGTTGTTTTACTCAGAAAATATTCTTCACCTTTACCGAAGCCTCCTTATATTATCTGTGCCAACCACAGCTCATATTGGGATATTATATTGATGTACAGGGTTTTTAGAGATTATTTTGTGTTTATGGGAAAAGATGAGTTGAGAAACTGGCCGGTGTTTCACGTGTTTTTTACCAAAGGAATGAATATTTTGGTAAACAGAAAAAATCCTGTGGGGGCTACAAAAGCATTGCAAGAAGCCGGAGAGCGATTAGACAGAGGGGAATGTGTAGTGATTTTTCCGGAAGGAACCATCCCCAAAACGGCACCTAAGATGAAGGCTTTTAAAAACGGCGCTTTTCGACTGGCTGTTGAAAAGCAGGTGCCTATTGTGCCGGTTACATTTACGGGCAACTGGAAATTATTGCAAGGGTCTGTTTTTTTGAAAGGGAAAGCAGGGCCGGGGATTACAAAAGCTATTGTGCATTCTCCGGTATCTACGAAAGGATTATCGGAAGAAGATATAGTGCCGCTCAAAAATAAAGTTTATCAAATAATAGCCTCAGGATTAGAAAAAAGCTGAATAATGCTAAAGTCGTTGTCCCTACAAACACGCATTTACCTTTCCATGATGGCGCTGCTTTTATTGTCTTTCGTGTTGATAGGAGCTATTACGGTTTATCATTTCAAAAAAGAAAACGAAGAATATCACCAAAACCGGCTGTTGCGAAAGGAACGGGCTATTATGGTTAGCATTGATTATTTTCTGGAGCAAAAAGATTTGAAGCAAAACCCTGATTCTGTGGTGAAGTTGTTTACCGATAAGATTTGTGAATTGGCAGACATTAACGGATTGGATATCAATATATACAATTTAAACGGAGAGTTACTTATATCCTCCCACACGGAATATTTTAAAGAAGGATATTTTGTTTTCAAATTGCCTTCGCATATTTTGGAGCGATTGAAAAACGGAGAAGAGCGGGTTTTAGAAGTATATAAAGCAGATACTTTGCATTTTTTATCGGTGTATCGATATATAAAAGACTCTGAACAAGAACCTATTGCTATTATTAACATTCCGTATTTACAAACTTTCGATCAGAGCAAAAAAGAAATTAGAGAATATCTTATCACATTATCGCAGATATATTTCGTGTTTTTTATCATTGCCAGTATTATTGTATATTTCTTAACAAGATACATTACCGGCTCGCTTAAAACCATTTCCGACAAATTAAAAGAAATAGACATAGGTAAGAAAAACGAACCCTTAATTTGGGAAAGTGAAGACGAAATAGGAATGCTGGTAAAGGAATATAACCGAATGCTGAAAGAACTTGAGAAAAGTGCTGAGTTATTAGCCAAATCGGAACGGGAGAGTGCTTGGAGAGAAATGGCTAAACAAGTGGCGCACGAAATAAAAAACCCGCTGACTCCCATGAAATTAAATATACAATTGTTGCAAAGAGCCTGGAAAGATGATGCTCCCGATAAAAATGAGAAGCTCCAAAAAGTATGCAATATGCTTATAGAACAAATTGATACTTTGAGTGATATAGCTTCGGCATTTTCGGGTTTTGCCAAAATGCCTCCGCCCAAATTGGAAGTGGTAAATGTGGAGGATGTTATAGCCTCGGTAGTAGATTTGTTTTCAGGGAAAAACATGCAAATTTCGGTTTCAAACACTTGTGCATATTCCCCGCATGTATTGGCTGACAGAAAACAGCTTCAACGAGTATTTATCAATATTTTAAAAAATGCCGAGCAAGCAACGGAGACTACGGAAGGAAAGGTTTCCATTACCGTTTCCTGCTCCGAGAACCGTGTAACAATTGCGGTTGCCGACAACGGAAAAGGAATTCCTCAAAACATTGTAAATAAGGTTTTTGAACCTAATTTTACCACCAAATCTTCGGGGTCGGGGTTAGGTTTAGCTATGGCGAAAGGAATTGTGGAGCAATTGAAAGGAAAAATTTATTTTGAAACCGAACCGGGCAAAGGAACGGTCTTTTTCATAGAACTGCCTGTTTACAACGTTGAAAAAGAAAATGTTTAAGGTTTTGTGTATATGTAAGTTTCTCACTTAACAAAATTAGAAAAAGTTTTAAAAGGCGTATT
>CAZLMS010000010.1:0-7141 GCA_964560645.1 uncultured Flavobacteriales bacterium
ATTTAAAACACGAAAAAAGATATTCGGAACATACTTTAAAAAATTATGAAATTGATTTAAATCAATTCCGGTTGTTTTGTGACCGTAATTTTGACCTTAATGACATTTCCATAGCCTCTAATTCTATTATCAGAAGCTGGATGGTTTATCTAAAAGAATCCGGACTTTCAAACAATTCCATAAAAAGAAAAATAGCATCTCTGAAAAGCTATTATAAATTTTTACTAAAAACCGAAAAGATAAAATCCTCGCCCGTTGAAAACCTTCCTTCACCCAAATCCGAAAAAAAGCTGCCTGTTTTTTTAGAACAATCCAAAACCGATTTTCTGTTTGAAAAAATTCCGTTTGCAAATAATTTTTCGGGAAAACGAGATAAAATTATTTTATCTTTGTTATATACAACTGGAATGAGAGCTGCAGAACTTATGAATATTAAACATGCTGATATCAATTTGGCAAACAAAACCATAAGAATAACAGGCAAGAGGAATAAAGAACGTCTTGCTATTCTTACAACCGAAACAGTTCAAGACATCCGGGATTATCTTCGAGAGAAACAACAGAAATTTCCCGATGCTCCTTATTTGATAGTTACTGACAAAGGCGGCAAAACATATCATACCTTTATATACAGAAAGGTGCAATATTATATTTCGCTGGTTTCTACTGTAGAGAAAAAAAGTCCTCATGTTTTGCGCCATACATTTGCCACCCATTTGTTAAACAACGGAGCAGATATCAACGCCGTAAAAGAATTGTTGGGGCATTCCGGTTTGGCAGCTACTCAGATATACACCCACAACACTTTTGAAAAACTTAAATCTATTTATAAACTCGCCCATCCGAGGGCATAAAAATCATAAAACTATGAGAATAGACATTCAATCTCTCCATTTCGATGCCGACAAAAAATTGTTGGAAGTTATCGAAGGTAAACTCAACAAACTCACTAAATACTCTGATGACATTATCGGAGCGGAAGTCGTGTTGAAACTGGAAAAAGACTCAAACAAAGACAATAAAGTCGTTGAAACACGGTTGATTATTCCGGGTAATGATCTTTTTGCCAAGCGTAACAGTGATAAATTTGAAAAAGCCATAGACGAAGTTTCCGAAGCCCTTAGAAGACAGCTGAAAAAACACAAGGAAAAAATAAATGCAGTAAAATAACATTTTTTTTCACAAAAAATTTTGTTGAAAAAAAAATATTCATAAATTTGCAGACCTTTTTAAGAGAAAGGTCTGTTTTTTTAATAGGTTCTTTGATATAAAAAACGTTTTGCCGGCGTAGCTCAGCTGGCCAGAGCAGCTGATTTGTAATCAGCGGGTCGGGGGTTCGAATCCCTCCGCCGGCTTTTGGGGAGATACTCAAGCGGTCAACGAGGACAGACTGTAAATCTGTTGGCGTATGCCTTCGTAGGTTCGAATCCTGCTCTCCCCACAAAACGTTTAAAAATATAAGCGGGAGTAGCTCAGCTGGCTAGAGCATCAGCCTTCCAAGCTGAGGGTCGCGGGTTCGAATCCCGTCTCCCGCTCTTTTTTAATTTGGGCAACTCGGTAAAGCCGATGTAGCTCAGGGGTAGAGCGCTTCCTTGGTAAGGAAGAGGTCACGGGTTCAAATCCCGTCATTGGCTCATTTAAAATATAGGCTAATTTAAATTGTTGAATATAAAAAACTAAAACTATGGCAAAAGAAACATTTGAACGTTCCAAACCGCACGTAAATATCGGAACAATCGGTCACGTAGACCACGGAAAAACCACTTTAACGGCTGCTATTACTAAAGTATTGGCAGAGCAAGGCTTGGCTGAAAAACGAGACTTTGATGCAATTGACAACGCTCCTGAAGAAAAAGAAAGAGGTATTACTATCAATACTTCTCATGTGGAGTATGAAACAGCGAATCGTCACTATGCACACGTGGACTGTCCGGGACACGCCGACTATGTAAAGAACATGGTTACCGGTGCTGCCCAAATGGACGGTGCTATTCTTGTTTGTGCTGCTACAGACGGTCCTATGCCTCAAACTCGTGAGCACATCCTTTTAGCTCGTCAGGTAGGTGTGCCTGCTATTGTTGTGTTTATGAATAAAGTGGACATGGTTGACGATGAGGAATTGTTGGAATTGGTGGAAATGGAATTAAGAGAATTGCTTTCTTTCTATGAATATGACGGAGATAATGCTCCCGTAATTAGAGGTTCTGCTCTTGGGGCTTTGAACGGAGAAGAAAAATGGGTTAAATCTGTGTTGGAATTGATGGATGCAGTTGATAATTACATTCCGTTGCCTCCTAGAGCTGTAGATAAAGATTTCTTGATGCCTGTAGAAGATGTGTTCTCTATTACAGGTCGTGGAACAGTAGCTACAGGAAGAATTGAGCAAGGAATCATTCATACAGGTGATGAAGTGGAAATCGTGGGTATGGGAGCTGAAAAAATGAAATCCGTTGTTACCGGAGTTGAGATGTTCCGTAAAATTCTTGATGAAGGACAAGCGGGAGATAATGTAGGTCTTCTTTTGAGAGGTATTGAAAAAACTGACATCAAGAGAGGAATGGTTATTGCAAAACCCGGTTCTATTACTCCTCATACCAAGTTTAAAGCTGAGGTATATATTCTTAAGAAAGAAGAAGGTGGACGTCATACTCCTTTCCACAACAGATATCGTCCTCAGTTCTATCTGAGAACAACCGATGTTACAGGAGAAATTATCCTTGAAGAAGGTCGTGAAATGGTAATGCCCGGAGATAACTTAACCATTACTGTTGAGCTAATCTATCCGGTAGCGTTGAATAAAGGATTAAAGTTCGCGATTCGTGAAGGAGGTAGAACTGTAGGTGCCGGACAAATTACTGAAATTATTGAATAATAATTAAATATTGCTGCAAGAACAGGTGTAGCGGGTAGTCGCTACACCGTTTTTGCTTTACGGGTGTAGCTCAATTGGTAGAGCAGCGGTCTCCAAAACCGCAGGCTGGGTGTTCGAGTCACTCCACCCGTGCAAAACAAGAAAAATGGCAAGTTTCAGACAAATTATAGAAGAATCATACGACGAGCTGGTAAATAAAGTGTCTTGGCCTACATGGAAAGAACTTCAAAGCAGTTCGCTTATCGTGTTGATAGCCACTTTTATTACAGCTTTTCTCATATACCTGATGGACACTGTTTTTAGTAATGTTATGAAATTTATTTACACAAACATCTTCTAACCCGAAAAATGGCAGCAACAGATAACAAAGAAATAAAAAAACGCTGGTACGTAATTAGAGCCATTAGCGGAAAGGAAAAAAAAGTAAAAGATTATTTAGAATTGGAAATCCAACAATCGGGCTTGGCTGATTATGTAGGGCAAATTCTCATTCCCACCGAAAAAGTTTATCAAATCAGAAACGGAAAAAAAGTTATTAAAGAACGAAATTATTTTCCCGGATATGTGTTGGTTGAAGCGGCATTAGTCGGTGAGGTGCCTCACGTAATAAAAAATACACCTAACGTTATAGGTTTTTTGGGAGAAGAGAAAGGTGGCGACCCTTTGCCTATGAGACAAGCCGAAGTAAACAGAATATTAGGAAAAGTAGATGAATTAGCTGAAAGTGAGGGTGAAGTTTCTATTCCTTTTGTAGTGGGAGAAAATGTAAAAGTAGTGGACGGTCCGTTCAACGGTTTTACCGGAGTTATTGAAGAAATAAACGAAGAGAAGAAAAAGCTGAAAGTAATGGTTAAAATCTTCGGAAGAAAAACACCGTTAGAACTAAATTTTATGCAAGTAGAAAAAGAATAATCATTATTAGGAGTTCCGTAAAGGAACGCTTGTACTAATAAAACTAAATATTATGGCAAAAGAAGTCAGTGGAATTATTAAATTACAGATTCGAGGAGGAGCTGCAAACCCTTCTCCGCCTGTAGGTCCTGCACTAGGTGCAAAGGGCGTGAACATTATGGAGTTCTGTAAGCAGTTTAATGCCAGAACTCAAGATCAAGCCGGTAAAGTTCTTCCGGTAGTAATTACGGTTTATTCCGACAAGTCTTTTGACTTTATCATCAAAATGCCGCCTGTGGCTGTTCAAATCATGGAAGCGGCTAAAATTAAGAAGGGCTCGCCGGAACCTAACCGTAAAAAAGTGGCTAAAATAACTTGGGATCAAGTAAGAGCCATAGCAGAAGTGAAAATGCCCGACCTCAATTGTTTTACAGTTGAGTCTGCCATGAAAATGGTAGCCGGAACGGCAAGAAGCATGGGAGTCACTATTGAAGGTGAAAGACCCTTTTAAGTTTAACCGTAAAAAAATAATGCTATGGCACGATTAACCAAGAAAAGAAAAGAAGCCCTTTCAAAATACGACATCAATAAAGCTTATCCTTTAAACGAAGCTGCAAAAATCGTTAAAGAAATAACCAACACCAATTTTGATGCCTCTGTGGACTTAGCCGTTCGCTTAGGTGTAGATCCTCGAAAAGCCAACCAAATGGTAAGGGGTGTTTGCACTCTTCCACACGGAACAGGTAAGGAAGTACGCGTTTTAGTACTTACAACCCCCGATAAAGAAGCTGAAGCTAAAGAAGCCGGAGCTGATTATGTAGGATTAGATGAATATATCAATAAAATAAAAGAAGGCTGGTTGGATTTTGACGTAGTTATTACTACTCCCAACGTAATGGGTAAAGTTGGTCCTTTAGGTAAAATATTAGGACCGAGAGGACTTATGCCTAATCCGAAATCAGGAACAGTAACCATGGATGTAGGCAAAGCTGTAAAAGACATTAAATCAGGAAAAATAGACTTTAAAGTAGATAAGTACGGTATAGTTCATGCTTCCATCGGCAAAGCTTCCTTTGATGCCGAGAAACTTACCGACAATGCAAGTGAGCTGTTACAAACAATACTCAAACTCAAACCGGCTGCTGCCAAGGGAACTTATATTAAGAGCATCCACTTGTCCAGCACGATGAGCCCGAGTGTTAAAGTTGAACCCAAATCAATTGAAAGTTGATTTATTAAACGCGTTTTACAATGACCAGAGAAGAAAAAAATCAACTTATTGATGAATTGAAAAACCGGCTTTCCGAAACGCCCACGGTTTATTTGGCAGACATTGCGGGATTGGATGCAGAAACCACATCCAAACTACGCAGAAAATGTCATGCACAAAACGTTGTGTTGCGGGTAGTTAAAAACACCTTGCTCAAAAAAGCCATGGAGCAGGTAGAAGGAAAAGACTACTCCGAGCTGTTTGAAGTATTAAAAGGCAACACTTCGTTAATGCTGAGCGAAACCGGAAATGCACCGGCAAAAATCATCAAAGAGTTCAGGAAAAAGAACGACAAACCGGTACTTAAAGCAGCTTTTGTAGAAGAGGCTATTTATATTGGCGATAATCAATTAGAAACTCTTGCGAGCCTTAAATCTCGCGAAGAACTTATCGGCGATATTATCCTCTTGTTACAATCGCCTGCTAAAACAGTTATCTCTCAATTACAATCAGGAGGTAACAAATTGGCCGGAATTGTTCAAACATTATCAGAGAAAGCAGAATAAAAAATTATTTACGAACCCAATTAAATTTTATAAAAATGGCAGATTTAAAAGAATTCGCAGAAAAACTGGTTAACTTAACAGTAAAAGAAGTTAACGAATTAGCAGAAATTTTAAAAGAAGAATACGGAATTGAACCCGCTGCTGCTGCAGTTGCAGTTGCCGGACCTGCCGGAGGCGGTGAAGGCGGAGGCGGTGAAGAAAAAACCGAATTTGATGTAATCTTAAAATCAGGAGGCGCTTCTAAATTAGCGGTAGTTAAATTAGTAAAAGAATTAACAGGTCTTGGACTAAAAGAAGCTAAAGAATTAGTGGACGGAGCACCTAAACCTATTAAAGAAGGTGTAGCAAAAGACGAAGCCGAAGCTTTGAAAAAACAATTGGAAGAAGCCGGCGCTGAAGTTGAAATCAAGTAACATAACGTTATCTTTTGTAGCCTGAGGTATAGTCCCGTGAGGACTATACCTTTTGGCGTTTGTATTTATTGTAAAACCAATTTCAAAGTCCTATGACTCCAAAAATCATTAACGACAGAGTAAATTTCGGAACCGTTCAAAATCAATTGGATTATCCGGATTTTCTCGATATTCAAATTCAATCCTTTAAAGATTTTTTCCAATTAGAAACATCGCCCGACAAACGTACAAATGAGGGGCTTTTTAAAGTTTTTTCCGAAAACTTTCCTATTACAGACTCCAGAAACAACTTCGTGTTGGAATTCTTGGATTATTATGTAGATCCGCCAAGATATTCCGTAGATGAGTGTGTAGAACGCGGACTTACCTACAGCGTTCCGCTTAAAGCAAAATTGAAATTATATTGTACCGATCCCGAACATGAAGACTTTGAGACAATTGTACAAGATGTATATCTCGGTACAATCCCATATATGACGCCCCGAGGGTCTTTTATCATCAATGGAGCCGAAAGGGTTATTGTTTCTCAGTTGCACCGTTCTCCCGGTGTGTTTTTCGGGCAAAGTTTTCACGCTAACGGTACCAAGCTTTATTCTTCCAGAATTATACCTTTTAAAGGTTCTTGGATAGAGTTTGCTACCGACATTAATAGCGTAATGTATGCCTATATAGACCGTAAAAAGAAATTGCCCGTTACAACACTTTTTAGAGCTATCGGGTATGAAAGTGATAAAGACATACTTGAAATTTTCGGGTTGGCAGAAGAAGTGAAAGTAACCAAAACCGGATTGAAAAAATATATCGGCAGGAAATTAGCCGCCCGTATCCTTAAAACATGGGTAGAAGACTTTGTAGATGAAGACACCGGAGAAGTGGTGTCTATAGAGCGAAACGAGGTGATTTTGGATAGAGAAACCGTTATTGAAAAAGAGCATATAAATTTAATTCTGGATTCGGGAGTAAAGACAATAATTTTACACAGAGAAGATATTAACTCTGCCGATTATACTATCATATATAACACCCTTCAAAAAGACCCTTCAAACTCTGAGATAGAGGCTATTGAACATATATATCGCGTATTAAGAAATGCAGAACCGCCGGATGAAGAAACAGCACGCGGAATTATAGAAAAACTGTTTTTCTCGGATAAACGTTATGATTTAGGAGAAGTAGGACGTTATAGAAT
>CAZLMS010000010.1:7151-16554 GCA_964560645.1 uncultured Flavobacteriales bacterium
AGAATCAACAAAAAATTAGGATTAGACATCGATCCTGATGTGCGGATTCTTACTAAACAAGATATAATCTCTATTGTTAAATTCCTCATTAACCTTATCAACTCCAAGGAGGATGTGGATGATATTGACCACTTAAGTAATCGTAGAGTAAGAACCGTAGGTGAACAACTTTACAATCAATTCGGTGTAGGATTAGCCAGAATGGCTCGAACTATTCGGGAAAGAATGAATGTTCGAGACAATGAGGTGTTTACACCCGTCGATTTGATAAATGCCAAAACCTTATCTTCCGTAATTAACTCTTTCTTCGGAACCAATCAGTTATCCCAATTCATGGATCAAACCAACCCGCTGTCCGAGATAACTCATAAGCGAAGAATTTCGGCTTTAGGTCCCGGAGGTTTATCGAGAGAAAGAGCCGGTTTTGAGGTGCGGGATGTTCACTATACACACTATGGTCGTTTATGTACCATTGAGACTCCCGAAGGACCGAACATTGGTTTGATTTCCTCACTTTGTGTATATGCAAAAATCAACAACCTTGGCTTTATTGAAACACCTTATCGAAAAGTGGAAAACGGCCAAGTAAAACTTGATGAAAAAAATGTAATTTACCTAAGTGCCGAAGAAGAAGACGGACAAATAATTGCACAAGCAAATGCTCCTATTGACAATAAAGGCAAATTCTTAAATGACAAAGTAAAAGCCCGACTTGAAGGAGATTTTCCCATCGTAGAGCCTGAAAAGGTAACATTGATGGATGTGGCACCTAATCAGATTGCATCTATTGCAGCATCGCTTATTCCTTTCTTGGAACATGACGACGCTAACCGTGCTTTGATGGGTTCTAACATGCAGCGTCAAGCTGTGCCGCTATTAAATCCGGAAGCACCTATTGTGGGAACAGGCTTGGAAAGACATGTAGCAAGAGACTCAAGAGTATTGATAATTGCCGAAGGGGACGGAGTGGTAGAATATGTGGACGGCAATGAAATTAAAATTCGTTACAAAAGAACCCCCGAAGAAGAACTCATTTCTTTCGAGGATAATCTGAAAACGTATAAACTGACCAAGTTCAGAAAAACCAATCAAAATACGGTTATTAACCTTCGCCCCATTGTTAAAAAAGGAGAAAAGGTTACAAAAAATCAAATCCTTTGCGAAGGATATGCTACAGACAAAGGCGACCTTGCTTTAGGTAGAAATCTTATGGTGGCTTTCATGCCTTGGAAAGGGTATAACTTTGAAGATGCCATTGTGATTTCAGAAAGAGTTGTCCGCGATGATATTTACACTTCTGTTCATATTACAGAACACGTAATGGAAGTTCGCGACACTAAAATCGGATTGGAGGAACTTACTTCGGATATACCCAACGTTTCCGAAGACGCTACAGCTAATCTTGATGAAAACGGATTGATTCGTATCGGATGTGAAGTAAAAGAAGGAGACATCTTAATCGGTAAAATTACGCCGAAAGGAGAATCCGATCCTACGCCCGAAGAAAAACTTTTAAGGGCAATTTTCGGAGAAAAAGCAGGAGATGTAAAAGATGCTTCTTTACGGGTTTCTCCTTCTGTTTCGGGAATTGTTGTAGACAAAAAATTGTTTTCAAGAGCTATTAAAGACAGAAAAGCCAAAGCAAAAGAAAAAGAAATTTTAGCAAAACTTGACGAACAATTTGAAAAAGAACAAGCAGAACTCAAGCAACAATTAGTAGATAAAATCAAAACACTTGTCGGAGACTTAACATCCGAAGGTATTAAAGATTTCTTTGGAACAGAGGTGATTAAAAAAGGAGCTAAGTTCACTCCTAAAACACTTCTCAAAATTGATTATCGAAGTGTAAGCCCCGATAATTGGACCAAAGACGAAAAAGTAAACGGACTTATTAAGCAACTTATTTTCAACTTCCAGAAAAAAGAAAATGAACTTATCGGCAAACATAAAAGAGAAAAATTTGCGGTTACCGTAGGCGATGAACTTCCTGCCGGAATTATTAAACTGGCTAAAGTTTATTTGGCACAAAAACGCAAATTGAAAGTAGGAGATAAAATGGCAGGACGTCACGGAAATAAAGGTATTGTGGCAAAAATTGTGAGAATTGAAGACATGCCTTTCTTAGAAGACGGAACACCGGTAGATATTGTACTTAACCCGTTGGGTGTACCTTCCCGTATGAACCTCGGGCAGATATACGAAACCGTATTGGGATGGGCCGGTAAAAAACTCGGAGTTAAATTCGCCACTCCTATTTTCGACGGTGCTTCACTGGATCAAATCAACGAATGGGTTGAAAAAGCAGAACTTCCCAAACTCGGAAGAACATACTTATACGATGGCGGTACCGGTGAAAGATTTGACCAACCTGCTACCGTGGGTGTAATATATATGCTAAAACTTCACCACTTGGTAGATGATAAAATGCATGCTCGTTCTATTGGTCCGTATTCTTTAATCACTCAGCAACCGTTAGGAGGAAAAGCTCAATTCGGTGGGCAAAGATTTGGAGAAATGGAGGTATGGGCAATAGAGGCGTTTGGTGCGGCAAATGTGCTTCGTGAATTACTCACCGTAAAATCCGATGACGTAGTGGGAAGAGCCAAAACGTACGAAGCCATCGTAAAAGGCGAAAAAATGCCTGAACCCGGGTTGCCGGAGTCATTTAACGTATTGTTAAATGAATTGAAAGGTCTTGCATTAAACGTAACATTAGAATAATTTTTTAAACTCATACAACATGGCGCTTAAAAGAGATAACAAACCAAAAAGCAAATTCGATAAAATTGTTATCAGTCTGGCTTCTCCCGAAATGATTTTAGAACAATCACACGGAGAAGTGCTTAAACCGGAAACTATCAACTATCGTTCGTATAAACCCGAAAGAGACGGCTTGTTTTGTGAGCGTATCTTCGGTCCTGTAAAAGATTGGGAATGCCACTGCGGAAAATATAAAAGAATCCGTTACAAAGGAATTGTATGCGACAGATGTGGAGTTGAGGTTACCGAAAAAAAAGTGCGAAGAGAACGAATGGGACATATATCGTTGGTAGTTCCCGTAGTACACATTTGGTATTTCAAATCATTACCTAACAAAATAGGATATTTGCTCGGTGTTCCCGGAAAAGTATTGGAACAAATCGTATATTATGAAAAATATGTGGTTATTCAACCGGGAATTGCGAAAAACAAAGAGGGTGAGCCTGTCGAAAAAATGGATTTATTATCCGAAGAAGAATATCTCGACATTCTTGATACTCTTCCTCAAGACAATCAATATCTGGACGATTCCGACCCCAACAAATTCATTGCTAAAATGGGAGCGGAGGCTATATATGATTTGCTTAGTCGCATAGATTTGGATGAGCTTTCTTATGAATTGAGAGATAAAGCAAACAATGAAACATCTCAGCAACGCAAAAATGAAGCACTAAAACGACTTCAAGTTATAGAAGCATTCCGTCAAGCTAACGAACATAGAGAAAATCGTCCCGAATGGATGGTTATTAAAGTGGTTCCGGTTATCCCGCCCGAATTACGACCGTTAGTACCTCTTGACGGAGGAAGATTTGCTACATCCGACCTTAACGATTTGTACAGAAGAGTAATTATTCGAAATAATCGTTTGAAGAGACTGATGGAAATCAAAGCTCCTGAAGTAATATTAAGAAACGAAAAACGTATGCTTCAGGAAGCTGTAGATTCTCTGTTTGACAACTCCAGAAAAGCATCTGCCGTTAAAACAGAATCTAACAGAGCATTAAAATCATTAAGTGACAGCTTAAAAGGAAAACAAGGACGTTTCCGTCAAAACTTGCTGGGAAAACGTGTAGATTATTCGGGACGTTCCGTAATTGTTGTCGGTCCGGAGTTAAAACTTCATGAGTGCGGTATTCCGAAAGACATGGCGGCGGAACTTTACAAGCCGTTTATCATTCGAAAACTAATTGAAAGAGGTATTGTAAAGACCGTAAAATCAGCTAAAAAAATCGTAGAAAAGAAAGAACCCATTATTTGGGATATTTTAGAAAACGTATTGAAAGGTCACCCCGTTCTTCTTAACCGTGCTCCAACCCTTCACCGATTAGGTATTCAAGCATTTCAACCTAAACTCATCGAAGGAAAAGCTATTCAGTTACATCCGCTAGTGTGTACGGCATTCAATGCCGACTTCGACGGTGACCAAATGGCCGTGCATCTTCCGCTTGGTCCTGCAGCTATTTTAGAAGCACAGTTGTTGATGCTTTCTTCCCATAATATTCTTAATCCTGCCAACGGAGCGCCTATTACCGTTCCTTCCCAAGATATGGTTCTGGGACTTTATTATATGACCAAAGAACGCAAGAGTACTAAGGAACATCCCGTCAAAGGGGAAGGCGGTATATTCTATTCTCCCGAAGAAGTAATTATTGCTCATAATGAAGGCAAACTCGATCTTCATGCAAAAATTAAAGTAAAAGTAGACGATGTGGTTGATGGTAAAGAGGTGAACCATATTGTCGAAACCACCTGCGGAAGAGTTCTTTTCAATGAGGTGGTACCTAAGCAAGTGGGATTCATCAACCAATTGCTTACTAAAAAATCGTTGAGAGACATTATCGGTAATATATTGAAAATTTGCGGAGTTTCCGTAACGGCAAAATTCTTAGACGATATCAAAACGCTCGGTTATTACATGGCTTTTAAAGGAGGTTTGTCATTCAATTTGGATGATGTAATCATTCCTCCCGAAAAAGAAAAATTGATTGAAGAAGCCCAAAAGAAAGTGGATGAAGTGATGATGAATTATAATATGGGACTTATTACAAATAACGAGCGTTACAACCAAATTATTGACATTTGGACACATACCAATTCCAAGCTTACAAGTATTTTAATGGACAGATTGAAAAATGACAATCAAGGTTTCAACTCTATTTATATGATGTTCGACTCCGGTGCAAGGGGGTCAAAAGAGCAGATTCGCCAGCTTTCAGGAATGAGAGGTTTGATGGCAAAACCGAGAAAATCCGGCTCAATGGGTGGAGAAATTATTGAAAACCCCATCCTCTCAAACTTTAAAGAAGGACTTTCTATTTTGGAATACTTTATTTCTACTCACGGTGCTCGTAAAGGTTTGGCGGATACGGCTTTGAAAACAGCTGATGCCGGTTACTTGACCCGTAGATTGGTGGATGTATCTCAAGACGTAATTATCACTTCTGAAGATTGCGGTACTTTGAGAGGTTTGGTGGCTACCGCCTTAAAGAAAAATGATGACATTGTAGAAACGTTATATGACAGAATACTCGGTAGAACTTCCGTAAATGATGTATATCATCCGCAAACCGGAGAATTATTAGTGGCATCCGGAGAAGAAATTACGGAAGAAATTGCCAAGAAGATAGAAGAATCGCCTATTGAGGAAGTGGAAATCCGCTCCGTGCTTACTTGTGAAATGCACAGAGGAGTGTGTGCAAAATGTTACGGGCGAAACCTTGCTACGGGAAGAATGGTTCAAAAAGGAGAAGCAGTTGGAGTTATAGCCGCTCAATCTATCGGAGAGCCGGGAACTCAGCTTACTTTGAGAACATTCCACGTAGGGGGTACTGCTTCTAACATTGCCACAGAATCTAAAATTTTGGCTAAGTATGACGGAATTGTTGAATTTGAAGAAGTTAGAACTATTGAAAAAGAAAATGAAGAAGGAAATAAAGTAAATATTGTAATAGGACGCTCGGGTGAAATGCGATTACTCGATGCCAAGACAAAAATTCCTATCCTCACTCAAAACATCCCTTATGGAGCGGAACTTTATGTAAAAGACGGCGCCAAAGTGAAAAAAGGCGATGTGATTTGTTCTTGGGATCCGTATAACGCGCTTATTATTGCTGAAAATAAAGGTAAAATTGAATTTGAAAACATTATCGAAAACCTTACTTATAGAGAAGAAATAGACGAGCAAACAGGATTTGTTGAAAAAATTATTATAGAATCTAAGGACAAGAAAAAATTGCCCGTAATTAAAATTGTAGATAATAAAGGGGAAACTATTAAATCCTATAATATTCCGGTTGGTGCTCATATTATGGTAGAAGAAGGACAGAAAATTAAAACCGGAGATATTTTGGTGAAGATACCGAGAGCTATCGGAAAAACGGGAGATATTACCGGAGGTTTACCGAAAGTTACCGAATTGTTTGAAGCCAGAAACCCGTCTAACACTGCTGTTGTTGCCGAAATTGACGGTGTTGTTTCCTATGGTAAAATCAAACGGGGAAATCGAGAAATTATCATTACTTCAAGAACCGGCGAAGTAAGAAAGTATTTGGTAAACTTGTCTAAACATATATTGGTTCAAGAAAATGATTTTATTAAAGCCGGAACGCCTTTATCAGACGGTGCTATTTCTCCGCAAGATATTCTTGCCATCAAAGGACCTACAGCCGTGCAAGAGTATCTTGTAAATGAAATTCAGGAAGTGTACCGTTTGCAGGGAGTAAAAATCAACGATAAGCACTTTGAAGTAATTGTTCGCCAAATGATGAGAAAAGTGCAAATCGAAGATCCCGGAGATACACGCTTCTTGGAAGGAGACATCGTGAATAAATATGACTTTATGCAAGAAAACGACCGCTTGTTTGGAATGAAAGTGGTTGTTGATCAAGGAGATTCTACCACATTGAAACGCGGACAGATAATTTCGGCAAGAAGGTTACGCGATGAAAACTCTAAATTGAAGCGTGAAGATAAAAAACCGGTAGAAGCACGTGATGCCGTACCTGCTACATCTAATGCTATTTTGCAAGGTATTACCAGAGCTTCTTTGCAAACAGACAGTTGGATTTCGGCAGCTTCATTCCAAGAAACTACCAAAGTGTTAAATGAAGCAGCGATTAGAGCCAAGGAGGATTTATTGCTCGGATTGAAAGAAAATGTGATTGTTGGTCATTTAATTCCGGCAGGAACCGGTTTGAAAGAGTACCAAAAATACATTGTAGGCTCTAAAGATGAGTTTGATAAATTGGTAAAACAAAAAGAAAAGCAAGAAGAAAGCGTTTAATTATATAAAAAAGCCCATCAATCAGATGGGCTTTTTTATGAAAATTTATTCCTATGGAAAAAAAAGAAAAACAGGAAAATCAAGTAAATATAGAATTATCGGACGAAATGGCAACCGGAACGTATTCCAATTTTGCCATTATAACTCATTCTCCCACGGAGTTTGTCTTTGATTTTATTCAATTTGTGCCGGGAGTCCCTAAAGCCAAAGTTAAATCCCGGATAATAACCACTCCTCAGCATGCTAAAAAATTCTTAAATGCGTTAGCTGACAACATTGCTAAATATGAAGCTCAAAACGGTCCTATTCAAGATTTAGAACAACCCAAGGGATTTCCCATGAATTTTGGAGGCACTCAAGGAGAAGCGTAGCCAAAGGATAATTTCAAAAATAAAGCGCGAATAAAGGGGTAAGTTTTTTATTCTATTGATGATAGGAGAGTAGCTTATTTTTTACTAATTCTGCTATTTGAACGGCATTGGTTGCAGCCCCTTTCCTAAGGTTATCCGCTACAATCCAAAGATTTAAACCGTTTTCGACGGAAAAATCTTTTCTTATTCGACCTACAAAAACATCATTTTTTCCTTTGGCAAATAAAGGCATGGGATACATGTTTAATTCCGGATTGTCCACTACTTTTACTCCGGGAGTTTGGGATAATAATTGATAAATTTTCGTAAGCTCATAAGGTTTTTCAAATTCCACATTAACACTTTCCGAGTGTCCGCCTTCTACCGGTACTCTCACGGCAGTTGCCGTAATAGAAATATTGTTGTCGGATAATATTTTTTTAGTTTCGTTTACAAGTTTTATTTCTTCGGTAGTATAGCCGTTTTCATCAAAATCACCCGCGTGTGGCAAGCAATTTTTATCAATAGGATACGGATAAACCATTTTACTTTGAATTCCTTTTCGTTCGTTTTCCAATTGTTCCAATCCCTTTTTTCCCGTTCCCGAAACAGATTGATAGGTGGAAATTACAATTCGCTTAATGATATAAGCCTTATGCAAGGGAGCTAAAACCATTACCATTTGAATAGTAGAACAATTAGGATTGGCAATTATCTTATCATTTTCGGTAAGCAACTCACCGTTTATTTCCGGTACAATGAGTTTTTTAGTTGCATCCATTCTCCAAGCAGACGAATTATCTATTACAAAACATCCTTTAGATGCAAATTCGGGAGCGTATTGTTTGGAAACTTCCGAACCGGCAGAAAATATGGCAATATCAGGCGAACGACTAAGCACATCTTCTATAGACAATACCTCAAACTCTTGATTATCAAATAGAATTTTTTTACCTGCTGATTTCGAAGAACCGCACAACAAAAGTTCTGAAAAAGAAAAGTTAAATTCTTTTAAAACGTTTAATATTTCACGACCAACCAATCCGGTAGCTCCTACTATGGCTATTTTCATGTGATTATCTTATTAAGGAAATAGCACCTTTTAAATTGTACTCTTTTCCGTCTTTTCCTTTGGCAATAATATGATAATAATACACACCGTCAGGTGCTTTTTCACCGGAAAAAGTTCTTCCGTCCCATTCTTGACCTACGTTAAGCAACTCATTTAAAAATAATCCCCAACGATTATATATTTTACAGTTAAACTCCACAATATTATTAGTTTTCACTCTAAACACGTCGTTGATTCCGTCGCCGTTAGGCGTAAAGACATTAGGCACTTCGAAGGAAGAGGTACCATCGGTAATGATGGTAACAGTATAAGTAAACACACAACCGCTGTTATCATCGGTAAAGGAGAACACCACATCAAAAGAGCCGATGTCTTTAAAAGTATGTCGGGCGGAGAAAGTCATGGCGGAATCCCCGTCTCCAAAGAGCCATTTATAGTAATCGAACAAGCTGTCAATACCGGTAGAGTTGTTGGTAAAGGTAACCTCTAAAGGAGCGGTTCCTGTAGTTGGATTAGCCGAGATGTTGAACACCACGTCAGGAGAAGTGAAAATTTGCGCTTGCACCACGGAGCTTACACATTTGTTCAATACGTTTTGCACATATACCGTATAGACGGTATCTTCAGAGAAAGGATTAACCGTATAAGTATTATTTCCGATTAAGAGCGTGTCGGTAGCCGTTGCATCGTTATACCACACGGTAAACCCGTCGGGGTTGGAGTTTACGAGCACAGGAGCATCGTTGCCGCCACATACCGTGTCATTAAGCACTACGGGAGTTTCAGGAGTTTCAAACACTCCTACTAATACTACGGAAGGATTACTTTCACAGCCGTTTTCAATTTGCGTAGCATAGTAAATATGAATACCCAAAGTAGTGTCGGTAGGAATGGAATTAGCAGTATCAATTACGGAAGATAAAGAAGCGTCACTATACC
>CAZLMS010000011.1:0-16478 GCA_964560645.1 uncultured Flavobacteriales bacterium
CTCTTGGAATAGCTTTGTATTTATTTTTTAGCGCTTTTGCCCATATTCTCCGGGCAACCCTTCCGATTACGGCATATTCGGCATCTATTCCGTTAGAAAAGAAAAAGGAAAGGTTAGGTCCGAATTTGTTGATGTCCATTCCTCTGCTCAGATAATATTCCACGTAAGTAAAACCGTTTGCCAAAGTAAAAGCCAACTGTGTAATCGGATTAGCTCCCGCTTCGGCAATGTGGTAACCGGAAATGGAAACGGAATAAAAGTTTCGCACATTTTTTTCGATAAAATACTCTTGCACGTCTCCCATAAGCCGCAAAGCAAATTCAGTAGAAAAAATACAGGTGTTTTGTGCCTGGTCTTCTTTCAAAATGTCGGCTTGAACAGTTCCGCGAACTACCGAAAGAGTTTCGTCTTTAATTTTTTGGTAAACTTCGGGCTCTAAAATTTGGTCGCCGGTAATTCCCAACATCATTAAGCCTAATCCGTCATTTCCTTCGGGCAGAGGCGCGTTAAATTTCGGGCGAGGTAACCCGCGGTCATCGTAAAGTTCTTTCTTCTTAGCTTCTACCAGATGTTCCAGCCCGTTTTGTTTGATATAAATTTCACATTGCTGGTCAATAGCTGTATTCATGAAAAATCCGAGCATCATCGGAGCCGGTCCGTTGATGGTCATGGATACCGATGTTTTCGGGTCTGCCAGATTGAAGCCGGAATATAGTTTTTTGGCATCATCTAAACAACATACCGATACGCCTGAGTTTCCGATTTTTCCGTATATATCGGGGCGGTAGTCGGGGTCTCTTCCGTAAAGCGTTACGGAGTCGAAAGCGGTGGAAAGCCGTTTGGCAGGCATGTCAAGCGAAAGATAATGAAACCGTTTGTTGGTTCTTTCGGGAGCGCCTTCACCGGCAAACATTCTGGTAGGGTCTTCGCCGGTTCGTTTAAAGGGGTAAATTCCTGCCGTATAGGGAAATTCCCCGGGTACGTTTTCTTGCAAACTCCATTTTAAAATATCTCCCCAACTTTTATATCGGGGCAAGCTCACTTTGGGAATTTTGGTGTGAGCCAGTGTTTCTGTATAGGTTTTTACTCTAATTTCTTTATCCCTTACTTTGAAAACATATTCCGGATTTTTATATCGCTGTACTTTTTCTTCCCAGTTTTGGATAATTTCCCAGTTGTGCGGGTCTAAGTCGAGCTTAATTTTATCGAACTTGTCTTGAAGTACTTTTACAATGTCATTGTCTGTTTGATTGTCGGATAGTTTTAATGTTTCTATGGCTTTGTGCAATCCGTACAGTTTTTCTGCAATTTCGGATTGCTCTTTTACCCATTGGTCGTAAGCGCGGTTGGTTTCACTTATTTCGGAAAGGTAACGTGTTCTGTTAGGAGGAATTACATATATTTTTTCCGACATTTCGCCCGTAATTTCCAATGTAGATTTTAAATCGGCACCTGTTTTTTCTACAATTTTATCCATAAGCATTTTGTACAGCTTATTGGTTCCGGGGTCGTTAAATTGAGAAGCAATGGTGCCAACCACGGGAATTTGTTCGTCGGGCGTATCGAAAAGTTGATGATTCCGTTTGTATTGCTTAATCACATCTCTCAAAGCATCTAAAGCGCCTCTTTTATCGAATTTATTGATTGCCACTACATCGGCAAAGTCAAGCATGTCTATTTTTTCCAATTGGGTGGCTGCTCCGAACTCGGGCGTCATTACATAAAGCGACACATCGGAGTAATCTAAAATTTCAGTGTCGGATTGACCAATACCCGAAGTTTCCAAAATAATTAAATCGTATTGGGCTGCTTTAAGTGTAGAAACGGCTTCTTTCACATATTTAGACAATGCCAGGTTGGATTGTCGCGTAGCTAAAGAACGCATGTAAACTCTCGGATTATTCACCGAGTTCATGCGTATGCGGTCGCCTAATAATGCACCGCCGGTTTTTCGTTTGGAGGGGTCAACGGATATAATTCCGATGTTTTTATCTTTAAAATCAATTAAAAACCGTCGAACCAATTCATCTACCAATGAAGATTTTCCTGCTCCGCCGGTTCCGGTAATGCCCAAAACAGGTGTACCTGAGTTTTTTTCCAGCTCGTAAATTTTACCGGAAAATTGATGGTATAAATCGGGGAAGTTTTCGGCAGCGGATATGGTGCGGGCTATGCTTTTTGTTTCTTTTTGAGGAATGTTTTGAATGTGTTTTTCGGTTAAATCGTTGCCTCTCGGAAAATCGCATTTCTCCACCAAATCGTTAATCATTCCTTGCAATCCCATTACTCTTCCGTCGTCGGGGTGGTAAATGCGGGCTATGCCGTATTCGTGCAATTCTTTAATTTCTTCGGGCAAAATAGTGCCGCCTCCACCTCCGAAAATTTTAATATCTCCGGCGCCTTTTTCTTGCAAAAGGTCGTACATGTATTTAAAAAACTCCATGTGTCCGCCTTGATAGGAGGTAATGGCAATGCCTTGCACATCTTCTTGAATGGCGCAATCTACAATTTCTTGAACGCTTCTGTCATGGCCTAAATGAATAACTTCTACACCTGTGGCTTGAATAATTCTTCGCATAATGTTGATAGCGGCATCGTGTCCGTCGAACAAAGAGGCTGCCGTAACTATACGAATATTGTTTTTAGGTTGATAAGGAGCAATTTTTTCCATACTTTCGTTTTAGAAACGCACAAATATAAGGAATTGCTGAATGGAATTTTTAGCGGATTTGAATGAGGCTAATGCGACAATGAATCTTACTAAAGAAAACCGATGATGTAAAAAGAAGTTTTCTTATCGAAGGTAAATTTGCTACTGTGTTATTGCTCTACCTTATTTATTCTTATTTTCTTCTTTCTTATCAAATAATACCCGCCGATTATACTACCTCCGATTATTAAAAAAATAATTCCATTATCAATCGGAATAGCAGTCGGAGGTGGCGGTGGTGGAGGAGGCGGACCTTGAGCCTTTAGAAAAAAAAATATAAAACCCAAACCTCCTGTTAGAATTATTTTTTTTATATGAATCCTGCTAATTGACATAAAAAGGTTACAATTATACAAAATAAGCAAAAAAAAGAAAAAAAGCAACTTATTTTCGATGAAATGATTATTTTGCTCGGTGAAATAAATTTTAATAAAAAAATTTGATTTTAAGATAGTTCTGAATATAATCATCCACGGAATCTTCGAGTGTGTAAAACTTTTTTGTGTAACCTGTGTTACGCAATTTACTCATTTCTGCCTGAGTGAAATACTGGTATTTATCCCTGATATCTTCAGGGGTGTCTATGAAGTCTATTTCGGGATTTAGATGCAAGCTATGGAATACGGCATTTGCCAAATCGATAAAAGTGCATGCTTTTCCTGTTCCCACATTGTATATTCCCGATTGTTGGCGTTGTTCCATTAAAAAAATGCAAATATCCGCCACATCTTTTACGTATATAAAATCGCGTTTTTGTTCTCCGTCTTTAAAATCAGGATGATGCGAACGGAAGAGCTTCATTTTTCCTGTTTCCGAAATTTGATTATATGCATGAAAAACAACCGATGCCATTCTGCCTTTGTGATACTCATTGGGACCAAAAACGTTAAAAAACTTTAAGCCCGCCCAAAAAAACGGTTGTTCTTTTTGTGTAATAACCCATTTGTCAAATTCATTTTTAGACTCTCCGTAGGGATTTAACGGACGAAGTTTTTCAATAATATCATGGCTGTCTTTATAGCCGTGTTCCCCCATGCCGTACGTAGCCGCCGAAGACGCGTATATTAAAGGCAAACCATATTCCACCGATTTGTTCCAAACTTTTTTGGAGTAATTAACATTTAACTTGTCGAAAATTGCTTTATTAAATTCGGTTGTATCTGTCCGGGCGCCAAGATGAAAAATAAATTGTACAAAACGGTGGTTTTCATCCAACCATTGAAAAAATTTATCCCGATGCACTTTTGAGGTTAAATGTTTGTTCTCCAAATTTTTATTTTTCACTGCATTGGAAAAGTCATCCACAGCCACCACATCTTTAAAACCTCTGCGGTTTAACTCTCCTACGAGTACGCTTCCTATAAAGCCTGCTGCTCCTGTTACTACTATCATTTATCGAATAATATTAAATTCTTTATCTTTTTCAATTATTCCCGCTTCGCTCATTACCAGATGCATTTTTTCAAGCGCTTTTCGCCCTTTTTGCCCTAACGAAACGGAATAATTATTTACGTACAAATGTATATAATTTTGCATCACATCGTCTTGCATTTCTTGGGCATATTGCCTGACAAAAGGCATGGTTTCATCTTTATTTTGAAAGGCATGAAGCACACTGTTGCTCAATGCTTTATTCATCTTCTGTTTGATGTCGAAAGGCAAATTTTTCTTCACGGCTATTCCTCCCAGAGGAATGGGTAAACCGGTTTTTTGCTCCCATATTTCTCCCAAATCGGCTATTTTTTTTAATCCTTTTTGTTGATAGGTAAATCTGTTTTCATGGATAATAACGCCTATATCGGTTTTTTGGTTTAGCACAGCTTGTTCCACTTCTGAAAAAATCATGGGAACTTTTCGCTTAATTTCAGGAAATGCAAAAGAAAGAAGAAAATTTGCTGTGGTATATTCGCCGGGAATAGCCACTTTCAACTGAGCCGTTTCCGCCTCCGAATAATTGTTTCGCAATCCGATGAGAAGAGGCCCGCAGTTGTTTCCCAGTGCAGCTCCCGAATCTAAGATGTCATATCGGTCAGACACTCTGAAAAAAGTAGCAAAGCTCATCTTGGTAATATCCGGCTCGGCATTAAGTGCTTTACGGTTCAGTTCTTCCACGTCTTTAATTAACGGTTCAAACTCTAAACCGTATGTGTTTATTTTTTTGTTGATTAAACCGTAAAACATAAAAGTATCGTTCGGACAAGGCGAAAACCCTATTGTGAGCTTCATAGTTTATGGATTATTTCCGTGAGTTCTTTGTGCAAGTTTTTTATGGCTAAATCTAATTTCCAGTTGTCGAAATTTCGCGGTTCCACATAATTTGAAATTGCTCGAAGTTGTATAAAATTCACTTTTTCCATCAAACAAACATACATAAAAGCAGCGCCCTCCATTGTTTCTATTTGAGCATCGGTGATGCCGGCAATTTTAGAAATGCTTTCGGGCGAACCGTGAACGGTTTGAACCGTTGTTCCTTTTACTTTGGGCAACCGCGTATAAACAGACGGATTTTGAAGCTTTCCGTTGGTAAAAGGCGGGCGATTTCTTTCTGTTAAGTTTAAATCGAAAACCGACAAAAACCTGTGGTTATCTTCCGAGCCGAATGCAAAAAATTCATCTTCCGTAACTTCCACCACCTCCCCTATTTTCAAAGATTTATCAATTGCCCCCGCCACTCCTATGTTTACAATAAAATCATAGCGATTCTGCTGCAATTTTTTGGTTAAAAAATATACGGTATCAGCTGTTCCTACTCCCGTTATCAACACTTCGGTATTTTCCGGAGTATGCAAATCATGAATTTCTTTTCGAGTGGCAGCTGTCAATAAAATTTTCATGGATTTAATTGTCGAAACAAAGGAAAGAATTTTTCGGTTTACAAAAGAAAAAGCCGTTGAAAATTAAATTTTCACAATCTTGATACTTATCAATTTTTTAAACTCCGACAAACCACTTTAAACAACTTCCATTACGGAAAACGATATTCTGAACAATATATAGATATATTTGCAAGACCAAATAAAAAACACGAATGATTTACATTACCAGAAGAGAGCGTTTTTCGGCGGCACACATGCTGCGAAAACCCGAATGGAGCGAAGAGCAAAACTATGAGGTATTCGGAAAATGTTCCAATCCGAATTGGCACGGACATAATTACGATTTATACGTAACCGTAAAAGGAGAAGTAAACCCGGAAACCGGTTTTGTAATCGACTTAAGAATATTGAAAGAAATTATCATAGAACACGTAATTCAACATGTGGACCATAAAAACATCAATCTCGACACGCCTTTTATGAAAGGAAAAATGGCTTCTACCGAAAATTTAGCCATTGCCATTTGGAACATTTTACAACCTAAAGTAAAAGCACTCGGCGCAGAACTTCATTGTATTAAACTTCAAGAAACCGAAAACAATTACGTAGAATATTACGGAGAATAATTTGCTTATGAAAACTTTTAAATCAGACATGGAGTTAGAGAACGAAATGGACGGCTACGAAAAAGTAGAAAAGTATAATTTAGAAACCCTCCATGCTATTGCCGAAAACTATAAAAATATTTTATCTTTAATCGGAGAAAACCCCGAAAGGGAAGGCTTAAAAAAAACACCCGAACGAGTTGCCAAAGCACTTCAGTTTTTAACACACGGTTACGACCTCAACCCTAAAGAAATTCTTGAATCGGCAATGTTCAAAGAAGATTACAAGCAGATTGTTTTGGTAAAAGATATTGAAGTGTATTCCATGTGCGAACATCACATATTGCCATTTTTCGGCAAAGCCCACGTAGCATACATTCCCAACGGATACATCGTAGGATTGAGTAAAATTCCGCGAGTGGTAGATGCTTTTGCCCGAAGGCTTCAAGTGCAAGAACGACTCACTTACGAAATTCGCGATTGCATACAAGAAACACTCAATCCGCTCGGAGTTGCCGTAGTTATAGAAGCTCAACACATGTGCATGCAAATGCGCGGTATCCAAAAACAAAATTCCGTAACCACTACATCCGCATTTACGGGAGCTTTTATGAAAGAACCCACTCGAAAAGAATTTTTAGACCTTATTTCCGCCAAACTTCATTAAACATTGCCATTAACAAAAATTCGGATTTTAAATTAACCAATTGTAAATAAGTAATAAAGAAAACTTTTTTCTCATTCCGTTCGCAGTCATTTGATTTTTTAAGTATATTAACACAATAAGTGTATTACTTTCTCTTACTTTTGCAACAATTTGCTTTCTCCTGTGGAAATTACCAAACAAAATATCGACGAACTTAAAGAATGTCTCAAAAACCGCAACGAATCGTGTATTTATGAATTTATCAACGAGTTGCGTCCGGCAGATATTGCAGAAATTATTGACGATGAACTTGATATAGAAGAAGCAAAAACACTCTTTTTACTGCTTGATGAAGAGTTGGCTGCAGATGTATTGGTAGAATTGGAAGACGATGTAAGAAAAAAACTGCTGGAACATCTTTCTGACGAAGAAATTGCCGAAACTTTTGACATTCTCGACACTGACGATGCCGTAGATATATATGCCGACCTCCCCGAAGAACGTAAACAACAAATTATATCGAAAGTTGAAGATAAAGAGCAAGCGGATGACATTATAGAACTATCTCAATACGAAGAAGGTACGGCAGGGGCATTGATGGCTAAAGAATTGTTTAAAGTAAACGTGCATTGGACTGCAGCCCGAGCCATCAGAGAAATGCGAAAACAAGCAGAAGAAGTCTCACACGTATATACCATATATGTAGTAGATGACGAAAACAAATTGGTGGGAACACTGTCACTGAAGAGTTTATTATTTATCTCTCCGAGAGAAAAAGTAGAATCGGTGTATATGCAAGACCCGATTTTTGTAAAAGTGGACACTCCTGCCGAAGAAGTGGCTCAAATCATGCAGAAATACAACTTGGTAGCTATTCCCGTAGTGGACGACGAGCATAAATTATTGGGAAGAATTACCATTGACGACGTAGTAGATTTTATCCAAGAAGAAGCGGAAAAAGACTACCAATTGGCAGCGGGTATTTCGGAAAATGTAGATACCGACGACAGCGTATGGGTTCTGTCAAGAGCAAGATTACCTTGGCTGTTAGTGGGTTTAATAGGAGAAATGTTTAATTCGCGTTTAATTGCCAATTACGAAGGCGATATTCAATTATATCCTCAAATGGCTTTTTACATGCCCTTGATTGCGGCAATGGGAGGAAACTCGGGCGTGCAGTCTTCGGCTATCGTTGTTCAAGGGTTAGCCAATAACACCTTGTTGTCTAAAGATATTATGTCAAAATTGAGCAAAGAATTTTTAGTCTCGTTCTTAAACGGACTAATATGTGCCGCACTGGTTTTCGGATTTAATTATTTTATGTTAGAAGAACTTACTTTAAGCTACACCATTAGTTTAGCCCTTTTTTGCGTAATTATGTTTGCCAGTATTTTCGGTGCTTTTGTTCCTTTAATGCTCGACAGGTTTAAAATAGACCCCGCCTTGGCTACCGGTCCTTTCGTTACTACCATGAACGATGTCTTGGGCATATTTATTTACTTTTTAATCGGAAAATTAATTTATTTCTAAAACACCTCTCTCCGGTTACGAACCTGCTATTCGTTAATCATTTAAAAATCATATCATTTTTTCTCTTATTCAAACAATAAGTTATCAGCTCTAACGCAGTTGTATCTCAAGAAAACATCTACCTTTGCAGCCATGAAAAAAAACATTGCCATATTTGCCTCCGGAAGTGGCAGTAATGCCCAACGAATTGCAGAATATTTTCAAAACAACATACAAATTGACGTAAAAAAAATCTATACCGACAATCCGAATGCTTTTGTGATAAAAAGAGCCGAAAACTTGAATATTCCAATAGAGATATTCAGTTATGCAAAAGATATGAAAAATAAAAAAAGCTCGTGGGCAAAAGCTTTTCTCGACGAAAATTATGACTTAGTAGTATTGGCAGGCTTCATGCGCTTGATTCCCGAATATGTTATCAAACATTACAAAAATAAAATTATCAATATCCACCCTTCGCTTCTCCCGAAATACGGAGGTAAAGGTATGTATGGACATCATGTACATCAATCGGTATATGAAAATAAAGAACCTAAATCGGGAATTACTATTCATTACGTAAACAAATATTTTGATAAAGGCGAAATTATATTTCAGGCAGAATGCCCCCTAACCGAAAAAGACAATCCTGACAAAATAGCCGAAAAAGTCCAAAAACTGGAGCATAAATACTTTCCGATTATCATTGAAAAACTCTTGACATGAACATAAATTTTACTGAAATAGCTACTGCCACAATGGTGCTTTTTGCCGTAATTGATATTATCGGTTCCATTCCCATTATTATAGACCTTCGACAAAAAGTCGGTCACTTGGAAAGCGAAAAAGCCACCCTCACGGCAACAGTAATTATGATAGCTTTTCTCTTTTTAGGAGAAAGCATATTAAACATTATCGGAATAGACGTAAATTCTTTTGCCATAGCAGGTTCTTTGGTTATCTTCTTCATCTCGCTCGAAATGGTATTGGGAATTAAAATATATAAAGACGAAGAACCCAAAAGCGCTTCCATTGTTCCGTTGGCATTTCCGCTTATTGCCGGTGCGGGCACAATGACCACATTGGTATCTCTAAGAGCTGAATACGAAAATATTAATATCATTATTGCCATTATTTTAAACATGGCATTGGTATATATGGTATTGAAATCAACTCAAAAAATAGAAGCTTTGCTCGGCGGCGTCGGGCAGGCTGTTTTAAGAAAAGCATTCGGCATTATTCTTATGGCTATTGCCGTAAAACTCTTTAAAACCAACATAGGTCTGTAATATGTCTTTTTGTCATAATTACAGTCTGCTTCTGAATATCTGACACTAAAAACTAATCTTTTCACCTGTTGGCACACTCATTGACAATCCTTTTGCAAAATTTATTTGTTTAACTCAAAAACTTAACAACTATGGGAAAAATTATTGGAATTGACTTAGGAACAACCAACTCTTGCGTGGCGGTAATGGAAGGAAACCAACCTACCGTTATCCCCAACGAAGAAGGAAAAAGAACCACACCTTCCGTAGTGGCATTTATGGACAACGGAGAAATTAGAGTCGGAGACCCCGCTAAACGTCAAGCCATTACAAATCCGAAAAAAACTATCTACTCCATTAAAAGATTTATGGGTAGAAGCTATGACGAAGTAATAGACGAAATTAAACGTGTTCCTTATGAAGTAGTAAGAGGAGACAACAATATTCCGAAAGTAAAAATCGACAACAAAGAATACACTCCTCAAGAAATCTCTGCAATGATTCTTCAAAAAATGAAAAAAATTGCAGAAGACTACTTAGGACAAGAAGTAAAAGAAGCCGTAATCACCGTTCCCGCTTATTTTAATGATTCTCAAAGAAAAGCTACCAAAGAAGCCGGAGAAATTGCCGGACTTACTGTTAAAAGAATTATTAACGAACCTACGGCTGCTTCTTTGGCATACGGATTAGACAAGAAAAAAGAAGATGAAAAAATCGTAGTATTCGACTGCGGCGGTGGTACACACGATGTATCCGTGCTTGAATTGGGCGACGGTGTATTTGAAGTATTATCTACCGACGGAGATACTCACTTGGGAGGAGATGATTTTGACCAAGTAATTATTGACTGGTTGGTGGAAGAATTTAAAAAAGAAAACGGCGGAGCAGATTTATCTAAAGACCCGATGGCTCTTCAAAGATTGAAAGAAGCCGCAGAAAAAGCCAAAATAGAACTTTCTTCAACCACTCAAACCGAAATCAACTTACCTTACATTATGCCGGTAGACGGTGTACCTAAACACTTGGTAAAAACACTTACAAGAGCCAAATTCGAGCAAATGATTGACCATTTAGTGCAACGAACCATCGAACCTTGTAAATCTGCACTTAACAAAGCAGGTCTTACCGTAAATGACATCAATGAAGTAATTCTTGTAGGAGGTTCTACCAGAATACCTGCCATTCAGGAAGCTGTGAAAAAATTCTTCGGAAAAGAACCTCATAAAGGAATTAACCCCGATGAAGTAGTAGCATTAGGTGCTGCCATTCAAGGTGGTGTATTAACCGGAGAAGTGAAAGATGTGCTTCTTTTAGACGTAATTCCGCTTTCCTTGGGAATTGAAACCATGGGAGGAGTATTTACCAAACTCATTGAAGCCGGAACTACTATTCCTGTAAAAAAATCAGAAATATTCTCTACTGCCACAGATAATCAACCTTCTGTAGAAATACATGTATTGCAAGGAGAAAGACCTTTAGCAAAAGACAACAAATCACTCGGAAGATTCCACTTAGACGGAATTCCACCAGCTCCGAGAGGCGTACCTCAAATCGAAGTAACTTTCGATATTGACGCCAACGGTATATTAAACGTAACCGCTAAAGATAAAGCTACAGGTAAAGAACAAAGCATTAGAATTGAAGCTTCCAGCGGATTAACTCAAGAAGAAATAGAAAGAATGAAAAAAGAAGCAGAAGCTAATGCCGAAGCAGACCGAAAAGCTAAAGAACGTATTGAGAAATTAAACAGTGCTGATGCACTTATTTTCCAAACAGAAAAAGCATTGAAAGAATACGGCGACAAAATTCCTGCTGATAAAAAACAACCTATTGAAGAAGCATTGAAAGAACTAAAAGATGCTCATCAAAAACAAGAAGTTGAAAAATTAGACAGCTTAATGGAAAAACTTAACACCGTATTCCAAGCCGCCTCTCAACACATGTATCAAGGACAAAGCGCTAACGGAAGTGCCAACGCCCAACAAAACGGTGCTTCAAACAACACTCAAAACACCGGTTCTAACGATGAAGTAACCGATGTAGATTTTGAAGAAGTGGATGAAAATAAATAATTCGTCCAAGATTCCATAACTCATAAAAAAGCCCGCTTACGAGCGGGCTTTTTTATTTACTTTTTTTCAACAGCACATCCTAATAATTAAATATTTTTTTACATTCGCCATAATAAAACTGTCTAAAATGAAAAATGTTTTTTTGATTATTTCACTTATACTGTATATTATTTCGGGATACTCTCAAACTTCCGAAACCTTTACAAACATACCCACAGCCTCTTCCTCATCATATTTAAATAGAAGTTGGACAGGAGACAATGGAGGGACTTGGACTGCAACTAATGCAAGAACAGACCAAACTTTGAATGGTAAAGCTATTTGTTTAAAAAATTTAGCAGGAAGCTCTGTATTATCAAATTCAGTTGCAGGCGGATGCGGAGTATTAACCTTTTCTCACCAACAAGCATTTTCAGGCTCTGGCGGAAATTTGTCTGTAAAAGTAAACGGCTCTGTAGTTGCTTCAGGGTTAGCTGTTAGCACTTCTGTTACTACCGAAAACATAACTGTGAACATTGCAGGAACTGTTCAGGTTGAAATCATTTCTGACGGCAATGTCAGAGTGATCATTGATGACGTTTCATGGACAGCTTATTCTGGTGTAACAGGAACCTCAACTATATCGTCCGGAGCAGCAGCCGAGCCTGCTTCAATATCATCTCTTATCAACACTTCAGGAGCAGCCGTAGCTAACTTTGATTTTTCCTATTTGGATGATGGTGCCACCCCTTCTACAGATGCTTTACCAACTCAAATCACTAAGATTGTATTTAATCAAGGAATTGGAAACGATGGTGTTTTAGGAGACTGGACTCAAGCAATTGCCGGAGCCACATTATCTGACGGAACCTCTACCATTACAGGTACGGTAAATGCTACCAATATTACTTTCTCAAGTATAACATCTGCTTCTCCGGGCGATTTCGGATATATCGCAGACAATGCTTCTAAAACCTATACTCTCAAAATATGGCTATTATCTTCATTAGGAGGAAGTTTACCAACAACAATTGACGGAAAAGATTTTGTTTTTGAAATATCTTCAAGCAGTATAACTCTTAATCCTTCAGGAAGTGGCATAGCCTCCGGACAAACCGTTTCTTCAGGCGATGGAAATAATACGGTGGATGTAGTAGCCACAGAACTTGCCTTCGTTCAACAGCCCTCCAATACTGAACAGAATGCCACAATGACGCCCTACCCTTCCGTTTCTGCCAATGATGCCAATGGAAATAGAGATTTAGATTATTCCGGAAGTATATCAATTACCTCTTCCGGAACCTTAACATCTTCTCCTCAAACTTCTACTGCAGCATCCGGAATAGCTTCGTTTTCATCTATTGTACATTCTGCTACAGGAACAGGTTTAACCTTAACAGCTTCCGCCACAGGTCTTACTAATGCTGTGAGCAATACCTTTGACATTACTCCTCCTGTAACGTTAGTCATTACAGAAGTGAACAGTAAAGGACATAATGGTAATTTTAATGATGAATATATTGAAATATCTAACACAGGATCATCCACAATTAATCTAACCGGATGGACTTTAGAATATTACAACAATACCGGATTAGAACAATCAGTAAGTTTATCAGGAACATTAGCAGCAAATTCTGCTTATGTTATTGCTGCACGCTCTACCCATACTACTAATATCAGCCCCGACATTATAGGATACTTCTCCATGAACTCTTCTTGTCATGTAATCTTAAAACAAGGTGGTGTCATAAAAGATCAAGCCGGAAGCAGCGGAGATCAATTCACTTCAGATATAAATTATGAATTTACCAACTGTCCTAATGATAATCTACCTACTGCTAATTGGAATAATTTAGGAACAGGAAATGGAACTCCCGGAGTAATAAATGGCGCTTGTGCAATGGTTCCTGAAATTAATGTACAAGTATCCGGAACCGATTATCTCACAGGAAGTACATATGACTTCGGGGCTCTTGCTGTAGGCAACTCTTCTTCTATAACTTTCACCATTCAAAATACCGGCTTTGCTGATTTAACAATTACCACTCCATTAACCACATCGGGATCTGCCTATTCCGTAACATCTCAACCGTCATCTCCTGTTTCCGCATCTTCAAGCACTACATTTACAGTAACCTTTTCTCCGACTACGGCAGGTACATTAACAGGAAGTGTTACTATTATCAATAATGACAATGATGAGGGAAGTTATACAATCAATTTTACAGGTGTAGGGCTCGCAGGAAGCAATACCTCTGATATTATAGCAGATCCTTCTTTTGTTTATCCCACTAATATCTTGGCTATAAATTACACTAATACAAATGTAAGCACTTCCGATCCGGAAGTTTTCAAATTTATTATTAGAGATGGCGGAGCTACATCAGATGGTGATGCCTTGACTACCACTCTGACTTCTATTTCATTTAATATTTCCAATTGGAATTTGCTAAAAACCATTGCTTTATATGACGGTATAACAAAAATTCAGGAAGTAGCTTCCGCATCTACTATTACCTTTTCAGGTATAACAGCTTCTGCAGCTGACAACGGAAGTAAAACCTTGAGCTTAAGAGTTACTTTTAATACAAATGTGACCGATAACCAACAATTTTCATTTACAGTTTCTGCAGCTTCTGCTGATGTAAACGGATCTGTTTTTGGATCTGCTAATGCTGGCGGAGCTGTAAGCTCTACTGCAGGTGATGACAACAGGATTGAAGTGCAAGCTACCACAATTAAATGGGGAAGCCAACCTTCAGACCAAATTACAAATACCCCTCTTGACCCGTTCTCTATATATGCTGTGGATGCCAATGGAAATACAGATTTAGATGAAAACAGTTGCTCCGTTGCCTTAACTACTTCCGGAACCGGAATGACATCCTCGTCACCTTATACATTTTCTTCCGGTGCCATTACCATATCAGATGTAAGTTTCTCATCAATAAACTCTAACATCAGTATTACAGCCAGTGCCCAATCGTGTTTAAGTAATGCCTCTATTACATCAAATAGTTTTAATATTACCTCATTTACTTATCTTTCAGGAGATTGGAGAACTACTCAAGATTATGCAGGTTTGGCATTCAACGGATATGGCTGGGAAAGCTTTGACGGAACTTCATGGACTCCGGAAACTACAGCTCCCCAAAACATCGGGTATGCACCTTCCAGAATTATTATCAGACATTTAGGAATTGATGCAGGCGATAATTCAGGAGCTTCTTCAAGAACATATCCATACAACGATATTATTATTTTATCGGGCGGAGAATTAATTATGAATGATAAAGATAAACCTCCTGTAGCCAGAGAGTTTATTGCCCCGGGTAAAAAATTGGAAGTTTACAGTGGGGGTATTCTAAGAGTAAACGGAGATTTTGATATGCCTTCATCTCTTTCTACTCCTAATTTTATATTAAGAGATGGGGCTACAATGTACATAAGCAGAGTTTCAGCAGAAACATCCGGAAGTGGTGCAGACCAAGGAATAAACAATCAGCATCCGATGTGGGACGGTTATGAAGATTTTCAAGACAATTCGACTATAATAATAGAAGATTGGGACTATTCAGCACCGGTAAGCGACAGAAGTATTTTAGATCCTAGTATGTCTGGTTATCAAATAAATATAAACTCAAGTGGAAACGGTTATAGATTTGGAAATATTATCTATGATTATACTCCACAAGTGAATGATCAAACCATATTGCCCGCTTTAAGCTCTCCTTTAAAGTTTTGCAATAATTTAACCATTAACAATAAATCAACTACTAAAACTGTTTCTATTACCGCTAATCAACTTCAAAGCCCTAAAGCTACTATTCAAGGAAATGTGATTATTAAACAAGGAACATGTAACATTGGTATTAACTATACAGATAACGCCTATCAAGGAATCTCCATATTAGGTAATTTAGAATTGCAAAATACCAACCCTTCAAACCCCACTGTTTTATACCTCCATAACTTTGGTGCGGGTGCTTCTGTATTAGGAAGATTGCGGATTAATTTATATGGAGATCTTATTATAGGAGCCGGCACTACTATCGCTACAGGCAAATCTTCCGATATCTCCAGTAGAGAAAAAACCATGTTGTTTTTTACCGGAACCAATTCTCAAGTTGTTAGCGGATCGGGAACCACAGACTTAACCAATGTAACTATTGATAAAAGCATAAATCATGTAACTCTGAATCGAGATTTACAAGTAAATGACAGTTTAGTGTTTAGCAGCGGTAACTTTATATTAGGCAATAATAATCTAATTAACGGAACTTCCACTAATATGGGAACTCAAGTTGGCGGCAGCAGCGGCTCTTACGCTGTAACAGACGGATTGGGCACATATACGCGTATGCAGCTTATTACCTCTACAGACCTTTTATTTCCAATAGGACCTTCTATATCAAGTTATAATCCAGCTACTTTAAACTACACAGGAACAATAGATGATTTTAGTGCACGAGTAGAAATAGGCCTAAATCCTACCACAGGAAATGATCCTGCTTTTGTAAATCGTACATGGCACATTTCTGAAGCAACTAGCGGAGGAACTAATGCTATTATCAAATTCCAATGGGAAGCCGCTCATGAAAACCCTTCATTCAGCAGACCTTTATCAAATGTATATCATTATCAATCCGGTTGGGGGGAAGAAACCTTTGACAGTAGAGGCGGCAGCAACCCTTATTGGGCAGCGGCTAATAATATTACATCATTTAGTCCCTTTGCAGTGGGAAAAACAGCTGTACTGCCTATAGAATTATTAAATTTTACAGCGCACTATAATAATGAAAAAAAACGAGTAGAACTAAATTGGACAACCATCTCTGAACTAAATAACGATTATTTTACAGTTTTAAAA
>CAZLMS010000012.1:0-5714 GCA_964560645.1 uncultured Flavobacteriales bacterium
GAATCGTTTCATACCATTGTGCTGGAAACCGCTTTTTTGATAGGAACATTTTTCTTTATAGTTTTCGGGATGACTATTGATTTAAAAGAGCTTTTTAATGTAAAGGTAATTATTATCGGTACATTGATATTAATCGGAATTTATGCTATTCGATGGATTATTTTATATTTTTTTCAAAGACAAAAAATATCTTTACACGACTTGTTTTTAGCACCCCGGGGCTTGATTACCATCATGTTGTTTTATAAAATTCCTTCTGCGTATCATCTCAAAAAGTTTGACAATGCTATTATTTCTTTTGTAGTGATAGCATCGGTTTTATTGATGGCGGCCGGACTCATACTTCCTCAACCGAAACTTGAAAAAGCGCAAGAAGAACCGGAAAATGCCGATTTGCCTTCGGATGTTGTCGAAAATACCGAATCTGACGCGGATTCTTCTGTAATGTAATTGTTTGTTATGCTTCTTTGCCCCCGAGAATGATAATAAATTCTCCCTTTATTTCCCCATCGGGAATTTGTTCCAAAATGTTGCCGACTTTTCCGCGATAAAATTTTTCATGAACCTTGGTTAATTCTTTAGCAACTACTATAGCACGATTGTGATTACATATTTCTTGCAATTCCAAAAGGGTTTTTTTTAGTTTGTACGGCGATTCAAAGATGACAGATGTGTAAGGATTATCGGCAATTTTTTGCAAACGTGTTTTTCTGCCTTTTTTTGGTGGTAAAAAACCTTCAAAAATAAACCTGTCGCAAGGAAAGCCGGAAGAAACAAGTGCGGGAATAAAAGAAGAGGGTCCGGGTAAGCACTCAATTTCTATGTTTTTTTCAATGCAGGAGCGAGCCAGTAAAAAACCCGGGTCGGAAATTCCCGGCGTGCCGGCATCTGTAATTACCGCTGCATGGATATTTTCATTTTTAATTTTTTCAATGATTTCGTCAGTTTTCCGGTGTTCGTTGTGCATGTGATAGGCAATCAGAGGTTTTTGAATGTTGTAATGTTGCAGTAGCTTTTTAGAATGCCGGGTATCTTCCGCCAAAATAATATCTGCCGATTTTAAAACGTCCAAAGCACGCAAGGTAATATCTTTCAAATTTCCGACAGGGGTGGGAACAAAAAAGACCTTGCTCATGAATAGCGAATTTCGAGTAAGTTATCTAATACCTGAAAAGCGTCTTTTTCGCGGGGGATGGCGTATTGTTCAATTATATTTTGTGCTTCGTCGTATGAGGCGGCTTTGTTTAAGGAGGCTATAAATTCATTATATTGTTCTTTGTTGCCGTTAAAAAATTCTTTCATGAACAAAATCTTCTCATTGAGACCGATAACGTTTTTTAAATCCGACAGGGCATTTTTCTTCAGTTTTTCATTTAAATCTTCCTTGGCGATATTGCTTTTCAGCCAATCTTTTAACATTTTATTTTCTTTTTCTTCGGAAATTAGAGAAGGAGGCGGTTCTTTTTTAGACGATATAAGTAATTCTTCTTGATTTTCTTCAGGTTGTGGGGGAGAGGGTTGTTCTTGTTCACTGATGTTGGAATGTATTAAAAGATAACGGTACACAGCCAGCTTGTCCAACAACACTCTTGAGGTTTGTTGAAGTTCTTCTATCATTTTTTCGGAAGGGGTTTCCGTTAAATCCGGATTGATAGACTTTAGCTTATCTATCAGTTCTTGAATATCTTTTAATAAATTTTGAAATGATTTTTCCATGCTCAAAAATTCCGCATAAAGTTAAGATAAATTATATTGATAAAAAGGAAAAATCCTTCAATTTAAATGTATGACTCGATGATACAAAAACGACATTTGTTTAATGTTATTGTTCAACGTGATTTTTTTACCTTTTATCCAGCAACTTATTGATTTTAAAGCATCCACTTCCATTATTTTTTCCATAGCTTTCGGCATAGCGGTAGATGACACCATTCGTTTTATCAGTAAATACAAATTGGAGCTTATGAAAAACAAGCCTTGGATTTATGCGCTGAAAAGAACATTTATTTCTTCGGGCAAAGCTATTGTGGTTACGAGCATTATTCTCATTTTGGATTTTTGTCGCTTTGGGCATTGTCTTTATATGAGCACGTTTTACTTGGGCGTTTTGCTTTCTTTAACTTTGTTTATGGTTTTGCTGGCAGATTTGTTTTTGCTTCCCGTGTTGATGCTGCTGATGCGAGCCAAGCTGCAAGACTAAAACCTGATTCTTATTCCAACGGTGGGCAATACGGTTCCCGTGGTGTTCGGAAGTTTTTCCAACACATATTTGTTTCCGTTTTGCTCGGTAATATAGTTTCCATTTTCATCTTTTTTGCGAACCACAAAATCTTGATTCTTATATTGAAGATTATATAAGTTTTGAATATCAAGATAGAGCATTAAAGTCCATTTTTTAAAGTAGAAGTTTTTGTCTATGCGAATATCTAATTGATGAAATCCGGGTAATCTTTCCGAGTTTATTTTAGAATAATCGGGCACAGGTCCGCCGTTGATGTTCCAAACATTTACCAATGAAGAATTTTCAAGGTCGTAGGGTGTGTAAGGTAAGCCGCCTACAAAACGAAATTTTAAGCCGAAACGCCAGTTTTTATTAAACTGCCTTGTTCCGGTAATGGTAAGCAAATGACGCGCATCCCACGAAGACGGATGATACTCTCCTTGCAAGTCGGTAAATAAACTTCGAACGTAAGTGTAAGTAGCTAAAACAGTTAAATTATCTTTGTTCCAACGGTTTAGAATTTCAAATCCGTAAGCTTTTCCTTTGCCCGAAAAAACAGCGGGAACAGTACCAGAAACCGAACTGTATGCAGCGCCTTGGTTGGCTATACTAATTCCGGTTATAGTATCTATCGGATAATTGAAATAATCTTTATAGAATGCTTCAAATGAGAATAGTATGCTTTCTTTTATCCGGGTTTCAAAACCGATGTTAAACTGGTTTAAACCTATGTATTTTGCCGACTGTTTATTGGCATAAGCATTATTTATTTTAAAGCCCAGAGTGGTATATGCCGGAAGTTGGAAAAAACGTCCGGTACCGGCTTTTATTTGCCATTTGTCTGATAAAGCATAAGAAGCAGACACACGTGGAGATGTTTGGTTAATCAAATTAGCAGTTTGTTTGTTGTAGTTGGTGCCGTCAAATCTTACGCCTGCCGATACAAGCAGTTTTCCGTCAACAAACCGGTCCACAGCTTGCAATCCCAAGCCGTATTTTATTAAATTCAAATCAGTTTCATATTGGATATTGAAAATTTGGTTTCCTGCGGTAACTTGTTGATTGGTATAATTGTAGTAGTTTGCATATTCCATGTTGGCACTAACTAAATATTTTCTGGAATTTTTTCGAAGATTTAAATCATAACGGAATTTATTTTCTTGCTCTTGTGAATTGTAGTCAAAAACCTTGTTTTTACTTTCATCATTGTCGGGGTATTTGTAAAATTCATTGTTTAACATATTTCTGCTCAATACAAATGTATGAAAGCCATTGTCGAAGAATCTCTTGTACACACCTCCTATAGTATAGCTCCATTGGTTGTTTACGGGAATTTGCGATAAAATATATTCTTGCGAAGGTGTAGGGTTTTTTATGTTTGTGTTGAGTTTCAAATTGTCTAAAGACCCGAGACTGATAAGGGTAAATTGTGATTTTTTGTTGATATTCATTTTATATTTAAGCTGATAATCATTGAAAGTAGGGAGGAAAGGGAGACCTATGGCAGAAAAAAGGAACTGCAGATAAGAACGGCGGACCGAAAAAATGAAATTGGAATTTTCAGACAGTGGCCCGTCTATGGTAAAAGCGGTTTCACTTGCACCTATGGTAAACTGGTAGCTTAGTTTATCTTTATTGCCTTCTTTAAGTTTAAAGTCCAAAATACCGCTTAAAGCATTATATCTTGTTGCCGGAAAAGCCGAAGAATAGAAGTCCACTTTTTCGATAAAATCAGCATTGATAATTCCTACCGGACCGCCACTTGCGCCTTGAGTGGCAAAATGATTGATTACGGGGATTTCCACATCATCCAGAAAAAAACGATTTTCGCTGGGTCCGCCGCCTCTTATAATTACATCATTTCTGAAAGCAGGAGTGCTCCCTACACCGGGAAACGATTGAATTACTCTTGAAATATCCCTGTTACTTCCGGGATTTGTTTCGATTTCTTTTACACCTATCGAAATCATTGAAATAGCAGATTCTTCTTTCTTTTCAAAAGGGTCGGCTTTTATTACCACTTCTTTTAATTCGTTTACTGCTTTTTGCAACATTATTTCTATAAAAGGAATTTTGTTTGATGAGGTTATTATTTCGGAAGAAATATAAGGTTTATATCCTACATAGCTCACTTGAAGCTGGATGAAACCACATGGCACATTTTCGATTAAAAAGTTTCCCTCAATATCGGAAGTTGCTCCTGTTTGAGTTCCTTTAACAAGGATATTGGCAAAAGGAATCGGCTCATTGTTGTCGGCGTCTTTAACAACACCTTTTATTGAACAATTTTGAGCACTAATACTTAAGCTTATCAAGCTTGAAATAATTAAAAGTAAAAAAGCAAATTTCTTCATTGGTATTTTTTCTTTACAAATTTACATAAAAAATACTTCAATATCGAAATAAAAACAACATTTTTGAATAAAAAATAATTGGCGAGTATTTTAGAACTTGATTTGAATTTTTACATGAATTGTTTTGTGAGAAAAGTTTTAATTCTTCTGTATTTTTTCACACATAGAGGTTGAAGGTGTACATTATCTTGATAAAAATCCCTATTTTTAAAGCAAAATTTTTTTGAATGCGTTATTTTTTGACGGTATGTTTAATATGTTTCGTTTTTGTGGTTAGCTCCGGTAATTATTTGGACTCCCTCTGCAAAACATTGAAAACTAATATACCGGATTCCTCCAAAGCCGTTAATATTTTGGTGATTGCCGAAGAAATGGCTGCTCAAAATATAGATACTTTGCCTTTGCTTTGTAAGCAAGCATTGAAATACCTGAAAAATTATGGTGAAGACAAGAATATAAGAAGCATTAAAGCTGATATTTATAGTGATTTGGCATATTACTATGTCTTTAAAAACTTGTACGATTCGGCTGTTTATTTTTATACTCGAAGTACCGATTTGTATAAATCCGTTGAAAATTTAGAAGGTGTAGCCATCAATTACAACGACTTAGGCTACATTTACAAGACTTTGGGTGATTGGAAAACGGCTATCCGGTATTATGAAAAATCCATAGAATTTTTCCAAAAACTTAACAGTAAAGAGGATTTGGCGCAAACATTCAACAATTTGGGGGCACTGTACAACACAATAGGCGATATAGAAAAAGCGTCTTTCTATTATACCGAGGCACTTAAAATTTATGAGCAAACAAACAACCTGAGAGGGATGGCGGTGGTGTACAACAGCTTGGGATATCTCAACGAAAACGTAGGAAATTATTCCGAAGCACTTAAATATTATCTTAAAAGTTTGGAATACAGGAATAAGTCCGGTGATAGGAGAGGATTGTCCATTACCTACAACAATATTGCTTATATGTATGAACATCAAAAACTTCATTCAAAAGCATTGGATTATTACCGGAAAGCATTTGAAATAGCCCGGGAAATACAAGATTTGGAAGGGGTGGCAACAGCATATATGAATTTGGGTTATATATATAATCAATTGGGGAATAGGCAAAAAGCAAAGCAATAT
>CAZLMS010000012.1:5724-16429 GCA_964560645.1 uncultured Flavobacteriales bacterium
GGTTGATATCATCGCTTACTAACATCAGTAAATTTTACCTTGAAAACAATTTGAAAGACAGTGCATTGTATTTTGCAAAAACAGCCTATGACTTAGCTCAAAGCTATAATTATTTGGAAACACTCATTCGCGTGTACGACGCTTATTACCGGGCTCTAAAGGCTGCTAATAAACCTGCCCAAGCCCTACAAGCATACGAAAAATATATTGAAATGCGAGACAGCTTGAAAAATATCGAAAACGAAAAAACAGCATTCAAGCAACAAATTCAATATGAGTTTGAAAAACAAAAAGCCGTGAGAGAAAAAGAATTTGAAAAACAAATAGCCGTTAAGCAACAACAAGCCGAAAAACAAAAAATTATCAGTTATTCCGTTTCTCTTATTTTGATTTTAATTGCCATATTTTCCGCTTTGGTTTGGAATCGGTTAAAGGTTACTCAAAAACAAAAACAAATCATAGAAACACAGAAACAAGTAGTAGAAAGAAAAAATTCGGAAATTCTTGATTCCATCAATTATGCCAAGCGCCTTCAGGAAGCCATATTGCCTTCACAAGCCACACTGCAAAGAATACTTCCCGAACATTTCTTGATGTTTCGTCCAAAAGATATTGTTTCGGGCGATTTTTATTGGATAGAAGAAAAAGGCGATGAGGTATTTCTGGCAGTAGCCGATTGTACCGGTCATGGTGTTCCCGGAGCTATGGTTTCGGTGGTTTGTGCCAATGCGCTCAATCGTATTGTCAATGAATTTGAAATCACATCTCCGGCACAAATTCTCGATAAAGCCCGTGAAATCATAATTCGTACATTTACCAAGCAAGGCGAAAAAGACGTGAAAGACGGAATGGATATTTCATTGATAAAATTTAACAGAAAAACTTTGCAAGCCTGTTGGTCGGGAGCTAACAATCCGCTGTGGATTATCCGGAACGGACAAATAATAGAGTATAAACCCGACCGGCAGCCGGTAGGACAATATGTGAAAATGCAGCCTTTTAATGAACATGAAATACAATTGATGAACGGTGACGCTTTTTATTTATTCTCCGACGGCTACCAAGACCAGTTTGGCGGGCCGAAGGGGAGAAAGTTTAAAGCAAAAAGCATTAAAACCATTCTACTTTCCCATCAAGACAAAAGCATGCGGGAGCAATACCAAATCCTGCTCCGCACATTTGAAGAATGGAAAGGCGAAGGCGAACAAACCGACGACGTTACGGTGATTGGGGTGAGGGTGTGAAAATTCTCGTTAAAAAACGTAATAAACGTGAGCGTCTTCTTTACCAAAAATAGTAATTAACAACACTCATTAAAATCAAAGACAATTAACAAAGTGTTCTTTCAATGGAAAACTTATCATTTGTCTCGTCATTTTCTTTGTTTCCCAAAAGAGACCGAAACAAAAGAAAAGACAAAGGTTTTGGGGTATGTTGTATTTATTTGCCGAAAAAACAAAAAAGAATATGCAAAGCCATCTGTAGGTAAACAGAACTCACATATTCTTACAAAACCTTGTTATATTTTTGACTTATTTTTTTAAGTGTTGCTTACCTTTAATATCATACCTTTGCACTTGCTATGAACATTCGGGAAAAATATCTTAAACTAAAAGAATCGCTGCCGGAAAATGTAACACTTGTGGCTGTCTCAAAAACCAAACCGGTAGAGGATATTCTACAAGTTTACGAATGCGGACACCGTGATTTCGGCGAAAACAAAGTCCAGGAAATGGTTGCTAAATATGAGCAACTGCCTAAAGACATCCGCTGGCACATGATTGGTCATTTACAAACTAATAAGGTAAAATATATTGCTCCTTTTGTACACTTAATACATTCGGTAGATTCCGAAAAGCTTCTTAAAGAAATTGACAAACGGGCTAAACAAAACCGGCGAATTATTGATGTATTGCTACAAATACATATTGCTCAGGAAGAAACCAAGTTTGGATTAGATTTTCAAGAAGCCGGAAATATCTTAAACAATGCCGCTTTGTATTCCAATGTAAAAATAAGCGGACTAATGGGCATGGCTACCTACACCAATGATGAAAATCAAATAGCCAACGAATTTTCTTCGTTACACCGTTTTTTTAAACAAATGCAAACAACTTATCCGTCGCTGCAAATTCTTTCGATGGGCATGAGTAATGATTATCCAATCGCTCTAAAGCACGGCAGCAATATGATACGAGTAGGAAGTGCCATTTTCGGAGAAAGAAAATATACATAAAACCATGAACAAACAAGAGAAAGCCAGATTAAAGGAAATTAAACAAATATCTCAACAGCTGGTATCGGGAAATGCTAAAGAAATTTTAAAAGCTCTTGAAATTATTCCCGAAAAAGGCGACGAGCAACACATCCCTCTTTTACTTGACATACTGACTGTTTCAACAGATGAACAAGTTAAAACAAAGGTGTTGGAACTTTTATTTAACATCAAAGTTTCTGCTATTAAAAAATATGTAATTCAATACCTGAAACAAGCCCAAACGGAAGAAAACAAGCAACAACTTTTATCTGTTATTTGGCAAGCGGGACTGGATGTTTCCGAACACCTCGATATAATTATCGACACGCTTATTTCAGGAAATTATCTTACCGCCATAGAAGCATTCACGGTTTTAGAAGAATGTATGAACCATATTGAAAACAAAGAACTTATAGAAAACTCCATCAAACGCCTGAAAAGAGCTATTGTAGATGACCCCCAATCAGATAAAATAGAAATGCTCAGCGGAATTATTCATTCACTCAACGAAAAAATAGCCGGATGAAAATATTGGTTACCAACGACGACGGCATATTTGCCCCCGGAATTCAAAATTTAATAGAGGTAGCGGCTCGGTTTGGAGAAGTTACGGTCGTAGCTCCCGACAAACCTCAAAGCGGAATGGGACACGCCATTACCACCAACAACACCTTGCGAATAAATAAAGTGCAACTTGCCCATACCGTTGGCGCTTATGCATGCACCGGAACACCTGTAGATTGCGTGAAAATGGCAATCAACGTGATACTCCACGAAAAACCCGATTTAATACTTTCCGGTATCAATCACGGCTCTAATGCTTCCATCAATGTAATTTATTCCGGTACTATGTCTGCCGCCGTAGAGGGTGCTATGGAAAAAATTCCTTCTATAGGTTTTTCTCTCTTAGACCATTCCATTGATGCTGATTTTTCTGCTTCCAAACATTTTACAAAAATTATTATTCAGCAGGTAATTACCAACGGATTACCGGAAAACACTTGTTTAAACGTAAACATCCCCAAACTGCATAAAGATGAAATTAAAGGAATAAAAGTGTGCCGGCAAGCTATTGGAAACTGGGAAGAAGAATTTGAAAAAAGAACAGACCCTTCGGGAAATGAATACTACTGGCTGACGGGAACTTTTAAATTGTATGACTCGGGAGATGACATTGACATTAAAGCATTGGAAGACGGTTATGTCTCCATAGTTCCGGTTCAATTTGACATGACCGCACACAATAAACTGCCTGAAATTCAGAGTATATTTCAAAATGTTTAAAAAAGATAACATATTCTTGGGCATGCTCTACGGCATTCTTATTCCGGCTGTCGGATACGGAATTACCGTGTTCGGATTTAAACAAAAAGGCGTTCCGCTTATGCCCGAGCTTCTTGAAAATATCATGTTATTGCTTATTGCTGCCAACGGTATTTTGCTAAGATTTGTTTTAGTTAATAAAAAATTGGAAAAAACAGGCAGAGGCATTTTAATCGTAACCATGATTATGCTCATTATTTGGGTAGCCAAATTTCAGTAATTTTATTTAAAACTAATTTCAATCTTCTTCCAAATCTTTTTGTTTATTCTTTCGAGCATAATACGTTGCACCTATTGCCAGTAAGATATAGATAAAGAAAATAAACAATAATTGGTCAGGAGCGTGAGTGGCTTCATAATAAAGTATGAAACATCCGGCAGAAAAAAGTCCGAAAATAGAGATAATTGTGGCAAAGTTATGTGAGTTGGTTTTGTCCTTTATGGTATAATTGGCATAAGCCATCAATAACGAAACCAGTATAAATGTGATACTTCCAAATTCAAGTATTAATCGTAAACCGCCCAAAAGAATAATAACAGCAGCAGCCGAAGCCATTGTAATAATAGCATTATCCGGTATTCCGTTTGGTTTTCGTTTTTTCAGATAGGGGTGGAAATAGCCGTCGCGAGCAATTTCTGCCAATTGACGTGATGAACCGAAAATAGTTCCGCTAATGGCACTGCTGGTTGCCAGTAATGCTCCAAAAATTACCAAAAAACTACCGGTGTTTCCCAATACTTTTTCGGCGCCTGCGGCCAAAGCATATTCTTTATATTTAACTAAATCTTCCAAAGGAATGGCAAACAATGCGCCAAAAGCAATTATTACGTAAATAAGTATAGCCAAGAAGATTGCCGTATAAATAGCTCGAGGAATGTTTTTTTCGGGATTATTCATTTCATTTACGGCGTTTATGACCAATTGAAAACCCTCATAAGCCACAAAAGTAATAGAAGCAACAATAAGGATGGATAATACGGAAGATTGTTCGAAATCGTGTTTAAAAACATTTAAAAACGTTTTTATGTCCGTAGAGCCGTGTTTCATTAATATAAAAGATATTATTGCCAATACTACTATTTTAGTATAAACCATAAAATCTTCAACTTTACCCATTCCTTTTACACTCCATACATTTATTAAGGTAAAAATAAGCAATACCAACATGCTGAACCCTTTTCGTATCCATATGTTGTCAGCGTATTGCGAGTCACTGATGGCGTATGATGCAAAAGTATAAGCATAGAGCGAAAGCGTACTGATATAGCCGAAAATGGTAATCCAACCAATCGACGCTGCTGCAAAATGCGAATTGGGAAATGTGCGCTTAAAAAATGCATAAGTAGCACCTTCGTCACGATAATATAAACCCAATTTCACATAAGCATAAGCGGCAAACGAAGCAATAATTCCGCCAATGATAATGGCAACAGGTGTTACCATTCCAATCATTGAAGCAGAAATACCCAAAATAGAAAAAATTCCACCACCCACCATTCCGCCTAAGGCAATGGCTATCAATTCTACTAAACCTAAACTTCTTCCTTCTTTATTGCCTAATGACATATTGAAAAAATTTTACGCAAATGTAACCCATTTCAATTCCAAACAAAATCTTCACACTCTTCATTTTCAGAATAATCTAAAACATAAGTCATACTTCTTGACGCTATATAAATTACTGTCCTCAAACATATATCTGTGGCAAGATAGAAAATCAATATCTTTGTAAAAAACTATTATTTTATGGCTGACGACAAAAAAATCATCTTTTCAATGGTAAATGTGTCCAAGCACACACCACAAGGAAAACAAATCCTAAAAGACATATATCTTTCTTTTTATTACGGAGCCAAAATCGGCATTCTCGGTCTAAACGGTGCCGGAAAATCAACACTGTTGCGTATTATTGCCGGCGAAGACACTAATTATCAAGGTGAAGTTGTTTTTTCGCCCGGATATTCCGTAGGATTTTTGCCGCAAGAACCTCAATTAAATCCGCAAAAAACCGTTAAAGAAGTTGTTCAAGAAGGCGTGCAAGAAATTGTAGATATACTTAAACAGTATGAAGAAATTAACAATCAGTTTATGGACGAGTCGGTTATGAATGACCCCGACAAAATGCAAAAACTGATTGACAAGCAAGGTGAACTCCAAGAAAAAATCGAACAACACGATGCGTGGGAATTAGACGCTAAACTCGCCAGAGCTATGGATGCATTAAAATGTCCTCCACCCGATGCCAAAATAGAAAACCTTTCGGGAGGAGAAAAACGCCGGGTAGCTCTATGCCGTTTACTCTTAAAACAGCCTGATATTTTACTCCTCGATGAGCCTACTAACCATTTAGACGCAGAAACCGTGCAATGGCTCGAACATCACTTACAGCAATATAAAGGAACCGTAATAGCCGTAACTCACGACCGGTATTTCCTGGATAACGTAGCCGGTTGGATTTTAGAACTCGACCGCGGAGAAGGTATTCCCTTTGAAGGAAACTATACTTCCTGGTTGGAACAAAAAGCTAAACGCTTGGAACAAGAAGCTAAACAAGAAAGCAAACGTAAAAAAGCACTGGAAAGAGAATTGGAATGGGTTCGGCAAGGAGCAAAAGGACGTCATGCCAAAGCCAAAGCCCGTTTGAACAATTACGAAAAAATGCTCAACGAAGACGTAAAAGAAAAAGAAAGAAAACTGGAAATTCCCATCCCTAACGGTCCCAGATTAGGAAATAAAGTCATCGAAGGTATTGAACTTAAAAAATCTTTCGGAGACAAAGTATTGTTTGAAAATCTCAACTTTAAATTACCCCCTGCCGGAATTGTGGGAATTATCGGGCCTAACGGAGCCGGTAAAACCACCCTCTTCAAAATAATTATGAACCAAGAACAACCCGACAGCGGAAAAATAGAAATCGGAGAAACCGTAAAAATCGGGTATGTTGACCAAACACATAAAGACCTCGACCCTGAAAAAACAGTTTGGGAAGTGGTTTCGGGCGGACAAGAATTTATCGAAATAGGCGGAGTACCTATCAATTCCCGAGCCTACATAGCCCGTTTTAACTTTAACGGTCCCGACCAGAACAAAAAAGTAGGCGTGCTTTCCGGCGGAGAAAGAAACCGATTACACTTAGCCATGACTCTTAAAACAGAAGCCAATGTATTGCTCCTAGACGAACCGACCAACGACATTGATGTAAACACGTTACGTGCATTGGAAGAAGGCATTCAAAACTTTGCCGGATGTGCCGTAGTAGTATCGCACGACCGCTGGTTCCTCGATAGAATTTGTACCCATATCATGGCATTTGAAGGCAACGGAAAGGTTTATTTCTTTGAAGGAACATACTCCGAATATGAACAAAACAAAATTAAACGAATGGGCGAAGACAGTGAAAAATTCAAATACAAAAAACTCATAAAAGAAATTTAATGTCTTATACTCATCACCGTAAACCATTTATTTTTGCATAAATTCCAAAAAAATGTTTGAAAATTTAAGCGATAAACTCGAAAGAGCATTTAAAGTTCTCAAAGGTCAAGGACAAATTACCGAAATCAATGTTGCCGAAACGGTTAAAGAAATCCGAAGAGCTTTACTCGATGCCGATGTAAACTATAAAATAGCCAAAGAATTTACCAACAAAGTTAAAGAGAAGGCTCTCGGACAAAACGTGCTCACCTCCGTTTCTCCCGGGCAACTAATGATTAAAATTACCCACGACGAGCTGGCAGAGTTAATGGGAGGTGATGTATCGGACATTAATCTTTCGGGAAATCCTGCCGTAATTTTAATGGCAGGACTGCAAGGTTCGGGAAAAACCACCTTTTCCGCCAAATTGGCTAATTTCCTGAAAACTAAAAAAGGAAAAACACCATTGCTGGTAGCTTGTGATGTTTACCGTCCCGCTGCTATTGACCAATTGCATGTATTGGGCGAACAAATCGGTGTGGAAGTTTTTTCCGATAAAGAAGAAAAAAATCCCGTAAAAATTGCCGAAGAAGCCATTAAATACGCCAAACAAAAGGGACACAACGTAGTAATTGTCGATACTGCCGGTCGCTTGGCAATTGACGAACAAATGATGAAAGAAATTGCCGATATTAAACAAGCAATTCAACCCGGCGAAACACTCTTTGTAGTAGATTCCATGACCGGACAAGATGCCGTTAATACCGCCAAGGAATTTAACGAACGCTTGGATTACGAAGGAGTGGTTCTTACCAAGCTCGACGGAGACACAAGAGGCGGTGCGGCACTCTCTATCCGCTCGGTAGTACATAAGCCCATTAAATTTGTAGGTACGGGCGAAAAAATGGACGCCATTTCTCCCTTCTATCCCAAAAGAATGGCTGACCGTATCTTAGGCATGGGCGACGTAGTGTCTTTGGTAGAAAAAGCCCAAGAACAATTTGACGAGGAACAAGCCCGCAAACTGCAAAAGAAAATCGCTAAAAACCAATTCGACTTTAACGATTTCCTCGGTCAGCTCAGACAAATCAAAAAAATGGGAAGTGTAAAAGATTTAATGGGAATGATTCCCGGTATGGGAAAAATGGTAAAAGACGAAGAAATCGACGAAAAAGCCTTGGACAGAATCGAAGCCATAATCTTGTCAATGACCCCCGAAGAAAGAAGCAATCCTAAAATATTGAACGGCAGCCGTAGAAAACGTATTGCCAACGGAAGCGGCACTTCCATTCAAGAAGTGAACAGACTTATTAAACAATTTGAAGAAACACGTAAAATAATGAAACTCATGAGTAACAAAAGCAACATGTTTAAACTCATGAAAAACATGCCGAAAATGGGAAGCGGAAAATTTCCTTTTTAATTAACCGGATATGAAAATAATTGACGGAAAAGAGGTTTCAAATTTCATTAAAGACCAAATAGCCCGGGAGGTTGCTCAATTAACCGAAGATGGTATGCGACCGCCGCATCTTGCCGCCTTATTGGTGGGCAATGACGGTGCCAGCCGAACATACGTAAATGCCAAAGTAAAAGCATGCGAAAAGGTAGGTTTTCAATCTTCCGTATATCATTTTGAAGAAGACATCCCGCAAGAAACCTTGCTCCAAAAAATAGAAGAATTAAATCTCCATCCCGATATAGACGGCTTTATTGTTCAATTACCGCTTCCGCCGCACATTGACGAAAACATTGTTACCGAAGCTATTTCGCCTGCTAAAGACGTGGACGGTTTTCATCCGGAAAATATAGGAAAAATGGTATTGGGACTTCCCTCCTATCTTCCGGCTACACCCTACGGAATTATTAAACTTTTGGAGTATTATCAAATTCCTACGGAAGGCAAACATTGTGTAGTAATAGGACGAAGCAACATTGTGGGAACTCCAATTAGTCTGATGCTGTCCAGAAATACCTATCCGGGCAACGCCTCCGTTACGCTTACACACAGTAAAACTCAAAATTTAAAATCCCTTACACTACAAGCGGATATTCTTATTGCGGCAGTAGGAAAACCACGCTTTGTTACCGCGGATATGGTAAAAGAAAATGCCGTGGTAATTGACGTCGGTATTCACAGAATTCCTTCCGGACAAAATCAATCAGGGTTCAAGCTCATTGGCGACGTGGATTTTGAAAATGTAAAAACCAAAGCATCTTATATTACTCCTGTACCCGGAGGTGTAGGACCTATGACCATTGCAGCATTACTTTTAAACACGCTTCAAGCATATAAAACCGGTGTGTATGCTGCAAAAGTGTAAATCCACTTTTATTCAAAACATTATTCCTTTTGCTTTGTATTTATTGTTTTGGCTGACAATTTCCATTGCACTTTTGCTTTATTCTAAAGAATATATCCATTTGAAAATAAACAACATAAATTCTGAAATCACGGATATGTTTTTTAAATACTTCACGCATACCGGCGACGGAATATTCGCAGCATTGGTCATTATAGCCGTTCTCCTCAAAAACAAATATCAAGGGTTGTTTTTAGCAATATCCGCCATTCTTACCGGAATAACCGTTCAACTTTTAAAGAAAATAGTATTCACCGATGCTTTACGCCCTATTATGCATTTTGAAAAATTACATTTAGTTGAAGGAGTAACCATGAATAAATATCATTCCTTTCCGTCGGGGCATTCTGCCGTGGCTTTTGTTTTATTTACAGGGCTTTTGCTCCTTACCCGAAACAAACAATGGAAAATATTTTTTGCATTATGCGCCATTACGGCAGCTATATCGAGAGTATATTTAAGCCAACATTTTATTACGGATATTTTTGCCGGAAGCCTTATCGGATTTGTCTTTTCAGTAATTGCTTATTGTTTTTTCCTTAAAAGAAAATATATTTAATTGAGCGATTGGATACATACTGCCAAGTCATTGATTAGATACAAATTAAAAAGTGTAGATGCCCACGGTATTCATCCGCCTTTTTTATTCAGGTTGTACACCGAAGCATTTGATGATAAAAAATCGTATTACGCATTTGACAAAATTGAAAACGAACGGAAAAAACTGCTTGCTAATTCCGAAATTATTCATTTTAACGATTTAGGTGCCGGTTCCAAATTATTAGGCAAAGAACGAAAAATTTCGGAAATTGCCCGAACCAATTTGTTGCCGCCTAAATACGGACGTTTGCTTTTCAGATTGGTAAACCTGTTTCGCCCGAAAAACATCTTGGAATTGGGCACCTCTTTGGGAATTACAACGGCTTATTTGGCTGCCGCAAACCACCAAGCGAAAATAATCACAACAGACGGAGATGCTCATGTGTTGAAAATCGCACAACAATGTTGGAATAACCTGAAATTAAAAAATATACAATCGGTTAACGGCAATTTCGACAACTTAATTCCCGAGTTGCTTGCCAACCATACTTTTGATATGATTTTTATTGACGGCAACCATACTTACGAAAGTACCATGCGCTATTTCCGGTGGATTTCGGAAAAAAAACTACCTCAAACCGTTATGATTTTTGATGATATTTACTGGTCAAAAGAAATGACAAAAGCATGGAAAGAAATTAGCGGTAATAAAGAGGTTACGTTATCAATAGATATTTTTAAATTGGGAATTATATTTTTCAACAAAAACTTATCCAAACAACACTTTGTCTTAAAATACTAAGGCAC
>CAZLMS010000013.1:0-16034 GCA_964560645.1 uncultured Flavobacteriales bacterium
TACAAAATTGAATCAACCGCTTTTAGAAATACGCAATTTAATTACCGAATTTCATACGGAAGATGAAGTAGTAAAAGTGGTAAATAATATTTCTTTTGAAGTAAATAAAGGAGAAACCATTGGTATTGTGGGAGAATCCGGTTCGGGAAAATCCGTTACTTCTTTATCCGTAATGCGGCTGATTCCAAATCCTCCCGGAAAAATTACCAACGGGCAAATTTTATTTGATTCAAAATCATTGGGGCTTGTTGATTTGATTAAACTCAAAGAAAGCGAAATGAGAGAATTGCGGGGCAACGAAATTTCCATGATTTTTCAAGAGCCGATGACTTCTCTCAACCCGGTATATACCTGCGGCGACCAAGTAATGGAAGCCATTCTTTTACACCAAGATTTAACCAAAAAAGAAGCCAAAGAAAAAACCATTGAGCTGTTTAAAGAAGTACAACTCCCTCGCCCCGAGAAAATTTTTGATTCTTATCCCCATCAAATATCCGGCGGACAAAAGCAAAGAGTAATGATTGCCATGGCAATGTCTTGCGAACCGCAATTGCTCATTGCCGACGAACCTACTACTGCCCTTGATGTTACCGTTCAAAAAACTATTCTCGATTTAATGATTAAATTGCAGCGAAGACACCACATGAGTATCATGTTTATTACTCATGATTTGGGCGTGGTAGCTGAATTAGCCGACCGGGTGGTGGTAATGTATAAAGGAAAAATTGTAGAGCAAGGTCCTGTTTACGAAATATTTTCCAACCCGAAACATCCTTACACAAAAGGGCTTTTAGCCTGTCGCCCCCGACTGGATATGCACATGAAACGTTTACCCACCATCAATGATTTTATGGAAGTGGATGAAGAAGGAGATATGAGTGTGATTAGCCAAAAGGTGGAAGATGTAATCAATCGCTATAAAATAAAAGATACAGACTATAAAGAACGTATTAAGCAAATTACCTCCCAAGAACCTATATTGGAAGTAAAAAATTTAAAGACTTATTTTCCCATCCGACAAGGTTTTTTTGGAAAAGCAAAAGACTACGTAAAAGCCGTAGATGATGTTTCTTTTGAGGTATATCCGGGAGAAACATTGGGGTTGGTTGGCGAATCGGGATGCGGAAAAACCACTCTCGGAAGAACCATCCTCAGGTTAATAGATCCTACGGACGGCGAAATACTCTATAGAGGTAAAAACATCTCCACTCTTTCCCAAAAAGAATTAAGACCATTTAGAAAAGATATTCAAATTATCTTCCAAGACCCTTACAGCTCTCTCAACCCTCGAATTACCATTGGAGAAGCTATTCTGGAGCCGATGCGTGTGCATGGTATAGGCACAACCGACAACGAAAGAAAGCAAAAAGTTGTAGAACTCCTTGAAAGGGTTAGCATGAGCGAAGACCATTTTAATCGTTATCCTCATGAGTTTTCAGGAGGACAACGTCAGCGAATTTGCATCGCACGCTCATTGGCATTAAATCCCGAATTTATTATTTGCGACGAGTCGGTTTCCGCACTCGATGTTTCCGTGCAAGCCAATGTGCTAAATCTTTTATTGGAACTGCAAGAAGAATATAATTTCACCTATATTTTTATTTCACACGATTTGTCTGTGGTTAAATTCATGTCAGACCGCATGATTGTGATGAATAAAGGAAAAATTGAAGAAATGGGAATTGCCGAAGACATATATAACAACCCGAAAAGCGATTACACTCGCACACTTATCAATTCTATTCCGAAGGGAGAATTGGAAGATATTAAACGCGCTATGAAAGAAAAAGAAAAATATCGTTCTCAATTGGCTTAAAGTCTCTTCTTCGGCTTGGTTGCCTGAAAAGATTTCAAGTAAAAAGGTTCAAAATAAGCTGTATCTTCAAAGGTTTTCGTTTTAAATTTTTCTGTCGCTTCGAATAGCATAAACCTCGCATTCAACTCAATATTTTCAATAATTTGAATATTAGAATTATGAAATTCCACCGACTTGAGCTTGTTTGCTCCGTTTCCAAACAATAAAACAGGCTTGTTTTTTAAATGTAGAAAACTTTCCTCCGTAACCACATGCGGTTCTACAGGCGATACGATATTTCTTTGTTCATCAAAAATTGCGGTATAAACTTCCATCCGTCGGGCATCTATCATGGGCAGTAAGTATGCGGAAGTTTCTTTTACCATTTCCGAAATGATGGGATGAAATGTTAATGACATCAATGTATCACAAGCTATCAAAGGTATATTTAACGCCGTACAAATACCTTTAGCCAAAGAAGTTCCTATCCTTAACCCTGTATAAGACCCCGGTCCTTGACTTACTGCCACCGCCGATAAATCCGATACCAAAATATCGCTTTCCGAAAAAGCCTGTTGTACAAAGCATGCTAAATTTTCCGAATGAGAATATCCCTCATTAACGGATTTTTCAAATATTACTTCCTCCTCCTTGACCAATGCCACCGAGCAAACCGTAGTAGTAGATTCTATTAAAAGAATGTAATTGCTCATTTCCCTCACAACGAAATTGGCGTCCCGTAATAAAAATCAAGTACTTTCATTTTGAAAAGATACTCGTATTTCGCCTGAATATAATTAAGTTCCGCTATTTGATAGTTGTTTTTGGAAGTAGAAAATTCCGTAAAATTGATTAACCCGTTTTGAAACTTTTTTTCATTAAATAAATAAGCGGTTTCGGCAGAAATAAATGCTGTTTTAGTAGCCTCATACTTTTTCCATGCCGATTGAGCATCCGTATATGCCTGAAAAATATCCTTACGCAATTGTTGTTTAGCTTGTTCGTAATTCAATTTAGAATTTTCTATCCCGATAAGCGATTGACTTACAGACGTCCGAGTAGCAAATCGGTTAAATATGGGAACCGACAAATTCAATCCTATATTCTGATTCAAATTATCCGTAAACTGCTCGGTAAAAGGAATGGTTTGAACTTGCCCTTCCGGAGTAAGTTCTTTTCTCAAACCGGAATATCCCGTTCCCCACGAACCGCTTAAAGACAAAGTAGGATAATAACTTCCTTTGGCGATATAATAACTTTTTTGGGAGCTTTCAATTTGCAGTTCGGCTTTTTTTATTTGAGGCATTTTTGACAACGCCATAGCATATATTTCTTCTGCCGATAAGGTGAGTTTCGGCAAATCATCATCCGATATTTCAGGTGTTTCCACATCAAAATCTTGTAAAGTATCCAATAAAAGCAATTGTTTTAACGACAATAAATCTACTTGTAACCTGTTTTGAGCATTTACCAAATTAAGCTGTTCATTAGCAAGTTGCGATTGCAGGTTGCTTACATCGGCATCCGTGGCTTGCCCGGCTTTTTTCATTTTTAATGTTTGTTCCAATTGTTTCGTTGTAATTTCTTGCTGTTTACTAACGGACTTAACAGTTTCTTTATCCAACAAAACTTGCAAATACATTGAAGCTACTTGCAATACAATGTTGTTTTTTGTTTCTTCCACGTTTAATTGAGATATCCGGTAATCTATTATACTTTTCTTAATCTGATTTTGTACTTGAAATCCTTGAAAAAGCGTAAAAGAAGTGTTTATCGAAAAACTATTGGAACGCACCCTCGAATTGGCAAACTGATTGGTAAAAGGGTCTATTCGTTGCCCCCAATTATAGCTATGTGAAGCAAAACCGTTTAAACTTGGCAACACTTGTCCTTTATTGCGTAAGACCTCTTGCTCCTGATTCCGTAAATTTAAAGCAGATTGTTTTAATGAAATATTATTTTCCAACGCCCTGGAAATACAAGTGTTTAAATCATATACCGTTTGTGATTTTACAATAGCCGTGAAAAACAAGGAAACAATAAAAAACAGTACTTTTTTCATGCAAACAAAAGTAGAACAATCTCTCATTGAAAAACAAATGTTTTTACAATCGGCAATAAAAAAGCCCCGCTGATAACTCAGCGGGGCTTAAAATTGTTAAATCAGAAGCAAAATTATTTTTCTACAGGCGCTCCTTCCGTAGCCGGTTTCACGGGAGCAGTATTTTCTTTCGGAGCTGCTTCTATCATTCCCTTAATTCTTAAAATTTTAGTAGGTTCATTAACCGCATTGGATTGCACGGTAACAGATTTGTTAATAGGACCCACTCTTTTAGAGTCATATTTTACTTTAATGGATGCACTTTCTCCCGGTTTAATGGGTTCTTTAGGCCAGGAAGGAACCGTGCATCCGCAACTTCCTCTCGCATTGGTAATAATCAAAGGTGCATCTCCCGTGTTTTTAAACACAAACTCGGTAGTAGCATCACCATATTGTTTTAACGTTCCAAAATCGTGAACTTCTTTTTCAAATTCAATTTTAGGACCTTCTCCTACTGCTGCAGACTCTTGGGCTTTTGTGCCAAAAAAGGCAGCACTGGCAATAAACATCGTTAATAAAATCTTTTTCATAGTTCTAATTTTTTATCGGTTTACAAATTTAAAAATATTTCTTTACGTTATTTAACCATTAACAAATATTCACAATTCACAAATCTAAAATCGTGCCAAAGAATAAGAATATTAACTTTGCTTTTCTAAAAAATAACCTGAAAAGACATGAGTACAAATCTTCCCAAAAATTACAATCCGAAAGATATTGAAGACAAGTGGTATCAGTTGTGGATGGAAAAAGATTATTTTCACTCCGAACCTGAAGAAACCAGACCTCCCTACACTATAGTTATTCCTCCGCCAAATGTTACGGGAGTACTACACATGGGACACATGCTTAACAACACCATTCAAGACGTTTTAATCAGACGCGCCCGAATGTTGGGATATAATGCTTGTTGGGTTCCCGGAACCGACCACGCATCTATTGCTACCGAAGCAAAAGTGGTGGCAAAGCTCAAAGATGAAGGAATTAACAAAACCGACTTATCAAGAGAAGAGTTTTTGAAACACGCTTGGGAATGGACTCATAAACACGGTGGAATTATTTTAGAGCAACTGAAAAAACTGGGAGCTTCGTGCGACTGGAAAAGAACGCGTTTTACTATGGATGATGATTATTACAAATCGGTAATCCGGGTTTTTGTTCACTTATACAACAAAGGAGAGATATACAAAGGGGTGCGAATGATAAACTGGGACCCGGTAGCTAAAACAGCTCTTTCCGATGAAGAAGTAATATATAAAGAAGTAAATTCTAAACTTTATTACATACGGTATAAAATAGAAGAGTCGGACGATGAATGGATTACCATTGCCACCACCCGTCCCGAAACCATTCTGGGAGATACCGCCGTGTGTGTAAACCCCAATGATGAACGCTACAAGCATTTAAAAGGGAAACACGCCATAGTGCCTCTTGTGAATCGTAAAGTGCCTATTATTTTCGATGAATATGTAGATATGGAATTTGGAACAGGAGCTTTAAAAGTAACTCCTGCTCATGATATTAACGACTACGAATTAGGCATTAAACACAACCTGCAATCCATAGATATATTAAATGATGACGGCACACTTAGCATAAATGCCGAAAAATACGTGGGTGAAGACCGTTTTAAAGTTCGTGAAAAAATAGGAAAAGAACTCGAAGAGCTGGGTTATTTAGTAAAGGTAGAAGACATTATCAATAAAGTAGGTTTTTCGGAAAGAACCGATGCGGTAATCGAACCTAAACTCTCTCTGCAATGGTTCTACAAAATGGATAAAGCATCAAAGCCCGCTTTGGAAAATGTGTTAAACGGCAACATTAAATTCTATCCTAAAAAGTTCATTAACACCTACAAACACTGGATGGAAAATGTGCATGATTGGTGCATTTCGCGTCAATTATGGTGGGGGCATCAAATCCCGGCTTATTATTATGATGAAGGTCCAAATGATTATGTAGTTGCCGAAACGCCCGAAGAAGCATTAAAACTGGCTCGCGAAAAAACAGGTAATCAAAACCTTCAAATATCCGACTTAAAACAAGACGAAGATGTACTAGACACGTGGTTTTCTTCCTGGATATGGCCTATTGCCGTATTCAACGGAATTTTAGAGCCCGACAATCCTCAAATCAATTATTACTATCCTACTAACGACTTGGTTACTGCCCCTGAAATTCTTTTCTTTTGGGTAGCCCGAATGATTATGGCGGGATATGAATTTAGGGGTGAAAAACCTTTTTCCAATGTCTATCTGACCGGAATAGTTCGTGATAAATTAGGCAGAAAAATGTCTAAATCTTTGGGAAATTCGCCCGACCCTATTGAACTCATTAACAAATACAGCGCCGACGGAGTTCGAGTAGGAATGTTGCTTTCTTCTCCCGCCGGAAACGACCTGTTATTTGACGAACAACTTTGCGAACAGGGAAGAAACTTTATGAACAAAATATGGAATGCCTTACGACTGGTTAAAGGCTGGGAAATCCATGCTAAAATAGAACAGCCCGAACACAGTAAAATTGCCATAGATTGGTTTGAAAATAAATTTCAGGAAACGCTTTCGGAAATCAATAAAAATTACAGGAATTACCGAATCTCCGACGTACTTATGAATTGTTACAGATTGGTTTGGGACGATTTCTGTTCTTGGTATTTGGAAATTGTAAAACCGGCTTACGGCTCACCTGTTGATGCAAAAACCTACAACGCCACTATTGATTTTTTTGAAAAACTTATGCAATTATTACATCCTTTTACTCCTTTTATCACCGAAGAAATATGGCATATTTTAAAAGACCGTACACCCGAAGACACAATTATGTTTTCAAAATGGCCTGAAGAAAAATGCGCCAATCCGCAAATTATCAATGATTTTAATATCGCTCAAGAAATTATTGCCGAAATAAGAAACTTCCGAAAGCAAAAAAACATTCCTCATAAAGACTCCCTCAATTTAAAAATTAAATTACATTCAGACTATAATAAAAACTTAGACCCCGTAATTAAAAAAGTAGCTCACGTAAACGCCATTGACTACGTAGATGAAAGCATAGCCAACGCCTACTCTTTTATTGTGAAAAACAATGAATTTTTCATTCCTTTATCCGAAAACATGATAGATATTCAAGCCGAAATTAAAAAAATAAAAAGCGAGTTGGAATATACCCGAGGTTTTTTAAATTCAGTAATGAAAAAGTTGAGCAATGAAAAATTTGTGCAAAACGCTCCTGAACAAGTTGTAAAAAACGAACAAAAGAAAAAAGCAGATGCCGAAGCCAAAATTCAAATGCTCGAAAAACAACTGGAATCATTAACCGAAAAGCAAACCTCTTAATCCCGGTTATGGATTTTTTTAGGCTACTTCAATTAAATTTTCTATTTTCGAGGGCTTAAATCGTAATCAATCATGAGCAAATCAAATGAACTTTTTGGTCATCCAAAAGGACTTTTCGTATTGTTTTTCACCGAATTATGGGAGCGATTTTCCTATTATGGAATGCGTGCTATTTTGGTCCTGTACATTGTTGCCAAAGTAGATGATAAAAACCCCGGCTTAGGATGGGACAATGCCAGCGCCTTAGAGTTATACGGCTGGTACACTATGTTGGTTTACTTAATGTCTATTCCCGGCGGAATTTTAGCGGACAAATTTTTAGGACAGAAAAAAGCGGTATTAGTCGGCGGTTTACTGTTATGTTTAGGACACGGAATACTTGCCATTACGGATTTATGGGCTTTTTACACCGGATTGATTTTAATCATTCTTGGCGTAGGTGCATTAAAACCAAACATCTCTACTATGGTAGGACAATTATACAAGCAAGGCGATATTAGAAGAGACTCCGGCTTTACCATTTTTTACATTGGCATTAACATCGGGGCTTTCTTAGCGTCTATTATTGTAGGATATGTTGGCGAAAGCATCGGATGGCATTACGGGTTCGGGCTTGCAGGAATCGGAATGCTCTTAGGACAAGGGGTTTATATGTACGGACAAAAATACCTGAAAGGCATTGGTGAGGCTATCAAAAAGAATACTGATTCAGCTAAAGCAAAAGAAGCCGACCGGCCACTTACCAAAATAGAAAAAGACCGAATTATTGTAATGCTCATTTCATTTCTTATCATTATTGTTTTTTGGGGAGCATTTGAACAAGCCGGAGGTTTAATGAACATTTACACCAAGGAAAAAGTAAACCGTATGCTTTTCGGTTGGGAAATTCCTGCCAGTACGTTTCAAGCACTTAACCCTTTATTTATTATGATTTTCGGCACCCCGGTTGCATGGTTTTGGGCAAGAAGAAAAGCCAAAGGTAAAGAAGCCTCTTCACTTTTCAAAATGGCAGTGGGAACGTTAATTATGGGCACCGGCTTTTTAATGATGAGCGGCGCTGCTTTAGAAGCCGAAACTGCAGGTAAAGCATCTCTTTATTGGCTCATTTTTGCTTATTTATTGCATACCTTAGGCGAGCTTTCAGCATCTCCGGTAGCACTTTCTTTCATCACTAAATTAGCTCCCGCTAAATATGCTTCCATAATGATGGGAATTTATTTCGCCGCCACCGGGTTAGGAAACAAAATAGCCGGATTGGTAGGAGAATCGGCAGAGCATGCAGGAGAGTTACAAGTTTTTACGGGAATTTTTATTTTCTGTGCCGTATTTAGCGGACTACTCCTTCTTTTCTTGAAAAAACTCAAAGCGCTTACCCACGGTGCCGAAGAAGGAGAAACACACCACGAAGAGCAAGAGCCTTATGAATTGGCTGACGTGGAAACCGAAAAATAAGACAACACGATGAAAGAAGAAATAAAACCTGCCTCTGTAAAAGAAAAAACACTTTTTGGACATCCTGTAGGATTGTTTTACTTGTTTTTTGCCGAAACATGGGAACGATTTTCTTATTATGGAATGCGTGCTTTGCTGGTTCTCTATATAGTAGATGAATTCTTTTTAAATCTTAATGAAGCCGCACGCGAAGAAAAAGCCTTTGGAATATACGGTGCATACGGTTCGTTAGTATATGCCACTCCACTTATAGGCGGAATTATTGCCGACAGGTTTATCGGTTACCGGAAATCCATACTTCTCGGCGGTATTTTGATGGCCTTGGGGCATTTTGCCATGGCTATTGAACACCCTGTGTTTTTTTATTGGGCATTAGGTCTTTTGGTAGCCGGAAACGGTTTTTTTAAACCCAATATTTCTGCCTTAGTAGGTACATTATATCAAGAAAACGACCCGCGAAGAGACGGCGGTTTCACTATCTTTTACATGGGGGTAAATTTAGGAGCTTTCTTTTCTCCTCTGGTATGCGGCTATTTAGGACACACTTACGGATGGCATTATGGCTTTGGAGCTGCCGGAGTGGGAATGCTTATCGGGTTGATTTTATTTGTAATAGGTAGCCGTAGCGGGCATTTGGGAAACAGAGGTTATCAACCTAAAACAGCCAGAGATATTCGGATTGGCGGACTTATGCCTGTGGACAGGGTTATTTACATTGTAGGTTTTTTATTTGCTCCGCTGCTTTCTTTACTCATTTATAAAAACGACCTAAAAATAATGGGCAGTGAATTGATGTCGTTTATTTTAATCGGTGTATTGGTTATTATCTTATCCGTTTTGGGATATTTCATGTTTAAACTCTCTAAAATAGAGCGCGAAAGAGTAATTGCCGTGGTATTGCTCACTTTTTTAATCATGGTTTTTTGGTCGTTCTTTGAACAAGCCGGAAGTTCTTTAACCCTTTTTGCCGAAAAAAATGTAAACCTTACCTTTCTCAATGCTGCCCAAACTCAGTCTATCAATCCTTTTTATATCATGGCATTGGCTATTCCGTTTTCTTATATGTGGACTTTGTTAGATAAGAAAAAACTCAACCCTCCTACTCCCGTAAAGTCTGCTATGGGCCTGGCTCAACTCGGATTGGGATTTTTTATTTTCGCCTATAGCGCCCGGTATATGGATGCTTCGGGCAAAGTTCCTTTTATTTTTCTTGCTTTGGGTTATTTATTACTTACCACCGGCGAGTTGTTTATGTCTCCCATTGGCTTATCCAAAGTTACGGAATTGTCTCCCGCTAAAATTGTTGCTTTTATGCTGGGAGTTTATTATTTATCTTCTTCTTTTGCCCATTATATTGCCGGAGCAATTGCCAAGCTCACTACCAAAACCTCTTCTACAGACGGCAGCGGAATAATGGATAAGTGGGTGCATTTTGTTACCGGTTTCAAACCCGAAGAAGCTTCAAATGCAGTAGAAAATGTACAATCACTAATGACTTATACGGGTGTATTTGCTCAAATAGCTTTGGTTTCGTTGGGAGTTGCCGTTTTGGCTTTATTACTTTCACCTTTAATTAAAAAACTGATGCATGGCATTCACTAAATTGGCTTAATAATTGTAATATCTTTAACATGAAACTACAAAACTTATTTATAGCTGTTTTTCTTCTTTTTGGTTTCACCTCCTTTTCTCAAATAAACTGGATGAGTTGGCAAGAAGCTATGGAACAACATCAAAAAGACATGAAAGCTTATCAGGAAAATCCAAAAGGAAGTGTTAAACCTAAAAAATTTTTTGTAGATGTCTACACCGGTTGGTGCGGATGGTGTAAAAAAATGGATAATTCTACTTTTAAAGACCCTAATATTATTGCCATAATGAATCAATACTATTACCCGGTTAAATTAGATGCCGAAATGAACGATACTATTATATTCGACAATCATACATTCATAAATCCCGGTAATGCTCAAGGTAAAAGAGGAACACATCAACTGGCTGCATCTATTCTCGATTTTCAGATGTCTTATCCGTCTTATGTAATACTTGATGAAAACATCTCTCGCTTAGTAATATATAAAGGCTATAAACCAACCGATGATTTATTGGGCGTTTTGTTGTTTTATGCCAAAAATAACCATATTCCTTTTGAAAATGCTATAAAACAGAAATACAAAATTCCTCAAAACAAATAAAAATTGAAAAACTTCATTCTCATAATATCTTTAGTATTTTTATCTGTATGGGGATATGCCCAGAACCAAATACAATGGATGAGTTGGGAAGAGATGCTAAAAGCACAAGAAAAACAACCCAAGAAAGTGTTTGTAGATGTCTATACCGATTGGTGCGGTTGGTGTAAAAGAATGGATGCACATACATTCACCCATCCCGAAGTGATAAAACTAATGAATAAATACTTTTACGCCGTGAAATTCAATGCCGAAGGCGATGATATTATTGTACATAAAGGTAAAACTTACACTAACCCACACTCTTTTCCCGGTAAAAGAGACACTCATCAATTTGCAAAATATCTGTTAAACGGACAGCTAAGTTACCCGACCATCGTTATGCTCTCTGAAAATTTAGACAGCTACGGACCAATTCCCGGCTACCGAAAACCGGCAGACCTTATTCCTATGCTTAAATTTATAGGCGAAGAAAAATTTAAAACTCAAAGTTGGGAAGAATATATTTCACAATATAACCAATAAAAATGGTTTTACACTATATCTTCTTCTTGTTTTTCCTAATTGCTTTTGTATTTGCATTGCTGCAATTTTTCATAAACGGCAATACCGAAATATTTAACCAAATAGTAGACAGCACATTTGAAATGTCGAAGGTAAGTGTGGATATTTCCATTTACTTGATTGGAGTTATGACTCTCTGGCTTGGGTTTATGAATATTGGAGAAAAAGGAGGCGCAGTTCAAATACTGGCTAAAATTGTGGCTCCGTTTTTTAAAAGAATTTTTCCCGAAATTCCCAAAAACCATCCTGTAATGGGGTCTATATTGATGAATTTTTCGGCTAACATGTTGGGATTGGACAATGCCGCCACCCCCTTGGGCATCAAAGCTATGGAAGAATTGCAAGAACTGAATCCGAAAAAAGACACCGCCAGCAATGCTCAAATAATGTTTTTGGTACTTAATACCAGCGGACTGACACTTATACCGGTAAGTATTTTAGCCATACGAGCCGCAGAAGGCGCACAAAATCCCTCGGAAGTTTTTATTCCCATTTTATTAGCCACTTTTTGCTCGTCCATGGCCGGGCTGATTTTTACCTCCATCGCTCAAAAAATCAATTTATTCAACAAAGTGGTTTTAGCTTATCTAATTAGTGCTTCGCTAATTATAGCAGGAATTATCACTTATTTCACTTCATTATCTCCCGAAGACGTAAAAACACAATCCGCTTTGATAGGCAACGGTATCTTGTTTTCTGTTATTATTTTCTTTTTAACTTTGGGATACAGAAAAAAAATAGACCTTTTTTCTACTTTCATTGAAGGCGCAAAAGAAGGTTTTTCCATTGCCGTGAAAATTATTCCCTATTTAGTGGGAATGCTGGTTGCTATTGGTGTTTTTAGAACATCCGGTGCTTTAAGCTATTTAATTTCAGGTATTGAAAAACTTTTTCTTCTGTTTAATTTAGACACCGAATTTGTAAAAGCGCTCCCGGTAGCCTTCATGAAACCTCTAAGCGGAAGCGGTGCCAGAGCCATGATGGTAGAAGTGATTCACACCTATGGAGTTGATTCTTTTGCAGGAAAATTAGCCGCCACCTTTCAAGGAACAACCGAAACCACTTTCTATACCTTGGCTGTATATTTCGGAGCAGTAGGGGTTAAAAACACCCGCAATGCCGTTCCTTTAGGTTTGTTGGCAGATTTAGCCGGAATAATTGCTGCTATCTTTATCAGTTATATTTTCTTTTCCTAACCTGGGTGTTTTTTCAACCGAATAATATGTAAAACTTACAAAATGTTTAACCCTCCGCAGCATTAAATATGCTATTTTTGACCCCATGCAAGAAATGATATTGATATTAGATTTTGGTTCTCAATACACTCAGCTTATCGCCCGAAGACTAAGAGAACTAAATGTTTATTGCGAGATACACCCTTACAATGATTTCCCGGAAATAACCAATAATATTAAAGGGGTTATTCTTTCGGGAAGTCCGTTTTCAGTCAGAGATAAAAATGCTCCTGACCCCGATTTATCACAAATAAAAGGCAAAATCCCATTATTAGGTATTTGTTTTGGCGCACAATATTTGGCACATAAATTCGGGGGAGAAGTTGCAGCTTCCAATTCCCGTGAATACGGAAGAGCACGCTTAAATTGGATAGACTCCCGTTCTCCGCTTATGCAACATATCAACGTGGGTACACAAGTTTGGATGTCTCATGCCGATAGTATCGTAAAACTTCCCGACAATGCCGAAAAAATATGTTCAAGCCAAGATGTAGAATTTGCCGGTTTTCAGTTCAAAGATGAACCGACGTTCGGCGTGCAATTCCACCCGGAAGTGCATCATTCCGAATGCGGAATGCAACTATTAAAAAACTTTGTGGTAAACATTTGCGGATGTACCCAAAACTGGACTCCTCAATCATTTATAGAATCTACGGTTAAACAATTAAAAGAAAAACTTGGTAATGACAAAGTTGTACTCGGACTAAGCGGAGGTGTAGATAGCAGCGTAGCAGCTCTGCTTCTTCATAAAGCCATAGGCAAAAATCTACATTGTATTTTTGTGGATAACGGCTTGCTTAGAAAACATGAATTTGAAACCGTTTTAGAAAAATATAAAGGGTTGGGATTAAACGTGAAAGGAGTAGATGCCAAAGAAGAGTTTTACAGCGCCTTAAAAGGCGTAACCGACCCTGAACAAAAACGAAAAAATATCGGTAAAGTTTTTATAGATGTTTTTGATGCGGAAGCACATAAAATTCAAGATGTAAAATGGCTGGCTCAAGGCACTATTTATCCTGATGTGATTGAATCAAAATCGGTAAAAGGTCCGTCGGCAACCATTAAATCCCATCATAATGTGGGAGGGCTTCCGGACTTTATGAAACTAAAAGTAGTAGAACCTTTAAACACTTTATTCAAAGACGAAGTTCGTAAAGTAGGTAAAGCATTAGGACTTCCCGAAGAAATTCTAAATCGCCACCCTTTTCCCGGTCCTGGACTTGCTATCAGAATATTGGGAGAAGTGACACCCGAAAAGGTACAACTTTTGCAAGAAGTGGACTATATTTTTATTGAAGGCTTGAAAAAGAATAATTTGTATAAAGACGTTTGGCAAGCCGGAGCAATACTTCTTCCGGTACAATCCGTAGGGGTGATGGGTGATGAAAGAACCTACGAAAATGCTGTGGCATTGAGAGCTGTCACTTCTACCGACGGAATGACTGCAGATTGGTGCCATTTGCCCTACGAATTTTTAGCCAATATTTCAAATGAAATAATAAATAAAGTAATTGGTGTTAACAGAGTTGTTTACGACATCAGTTCCAAGCCTCCGGCAACTATAGAATGGGAATAAAGCACTACATATCAGTTATTCTTTTACTGCTATCAAGCCTTTTTTCTACAGCACAACAAACAGATTTTGTAATAGAAAAAATAAACGGAAAAAAATATTACATGCATTATGTAGAAAAAGGAAACACGCTATACTCCATATCCAAAAAATACAATACCACCATAGAGGTAATTAAAGAAAACAATCCTGAAATTGAATCGGAAGGGCTAAAACCCGGAATGCTTCTAAAAATTCCTTTTAAAAAAGCCGACCCTCTTAAATCCATAGAAGAAAGCATAAAGTCATCTGCTTGTGAAAACCGTATAAAACACACCGTACAACCCAAAGAAACGCTTTATTCTTTGTCCAAAAAATATAATGTTTCCATTGAAAAAATCGTAGAACAAAACCCGGAAATTCAAACAAAAGGGCTTCAACCTCAAATGGTTATTTATATTCCTGCATCCCAAGAAACATCCGAAAAAACGGAGCAAATTGGTTTTGAAAAAGAAAAAAGTAAAACTCAAGACTATATTAAAAACGGTCGTATTATTCATATTGTGCAGCCTAAAGAAACCTTGTTTTCCGTATCTAAAAAATTCAAGGTAACCATGCAACAAATCGCCGAACTGAACCACGATGCTATAGACGGGCTTAAAATTGGCGAAGAATTGATCATTCCAATCACTTCCGATAATAAAGATATCGCCGCAGAAATTAAAAAATTGAACAAACAAAAAAGGAAACATGATAAAGAAACAAAATCTGAAATAAGAGAAGAAAAAACAGACACTATTTTCTATAATCTGGAAATTCCGGACAGTCTGAAAAACACTTTTTCCCTTTTGGACAGCACACCTAAAATAGACTCTGCCGCTATTAAACCACACTACAACATAGCTGTGTTTTTACCTTTTTTCTGCGCGATGAATGACACCATAGAAGCTCACCGTAAACCTTCGGAACCCGAAAAAGTGTATGAAAAATCCAAAGTTGCGCTTTCTTTCTACAGAGGACTGAAAGCAGCCATAGACACAGCCCAAAAAATGGGACTCAATGCCTCATTGAAAATATATAACACCGAAAATTCTGTAACCGTAACCGATTCTTTACTTCATCTGCCTGAAATAGACTCTGTTGATGTCGTTATCGGACCTTTGTTTTTCTCGTGCTTGTCTCAAGCCGTAAAAAAATTCAAGCCGATGCACAAACCTATATTTGTTCCTGTTCCTCAATCTAATAAAATTCTTTTAGACAATGAAAATGTCTTTAAGATAATTCCTTCCGACTATATACAAATAAAAGAAATAACCCGCTATATAACCGAAAAACACAAAAAAGACAACATACTGGTAATCAATAATTATGAAGGAAGATACGTGCAATTGGTAGATATTGCAAAAGAAGAAGCAAACAAAATTCTACATCAAACAAACGACTCGCTGGCTCAAGACTCCGTAAAAGAAATATTTTTCAAAGATTTAAAAGCCGATAAAATTGCCTTGGAACTCGACTCTACTAAAGAAAATATCTTAATCGTCCCGTCTGTTAATCAAGTATTTGTAAGTGATTTACTCACTCAACTCAATCTCCTTGACAACTACTCCATCACTGTGGTAGGAACCGAAAAATGGAAAAACTGGACAAACATTGATGTTAATTACTTTCATAAACTTAAAGTTCATATTCCATCGGCGGTATATATAGATTATGACAATCCCAAAACAAAAAAATTGATTATTCAATATTTGAAAAACGAATATGACGAACCCAACAAATACGACTTGTTAGCATTTGATTTA
>CAZLMS010000014.1:0-15531 GCA_964560645.1 uncultured Flavobacteriales bacterium
CAAATATATAAGTAATACTGTGTCCAACAAATACATAAAAGCTGCTAAATAGACTGATTTCTTTTCACCCAGCAACATTGGAATAGTTTGAATGGATTTTCGGTCTTTATCCATGTCTCTCACATCAAAAGGAATAATTACCGCTATTAAAAAAACGATTCTTTCCAAAAAATTTAATCCAACAGTTGTATTCGGAAATTTATGAAAAACCGGAACTAAGAAAGTAATCCCCGCAATTACACCTGCCAGCAAAAAAATTTTAAGATACGGTACATCCCGCAGTCCTATCCATTGATTGTTTTTTTTCAGAAGAAATGCATACGAAATTGAAAAGAATGCAAACAAAAGCAATAGCATCTGCTTTTCGGAAGAGAGATATAAAAAATAAAAAATCCCTGCCATCAATAAGGAAACAATTAAAATTATCCATCCCAATAATCGATGTTGTTTTAACCATAACAGCCTTGCACTATTTAATTCGGAAGAGTGTTGATATACTGTTTTAAAGCGATGTAACAGATACAAAGCAATAGAAGAATAAAACACAAATATTAAATAATCGGTATCGAGAGGTAAATCAAACTGTATATATGTATCTGCAGTTAAACCGCAAAAGCATAAAGCTACCCATATATTAGAGTAAACCGTAAAACGTAAAAAATCCCGCCAAAATATTTTAAAGATTGACATTGCTTAAAACCAGCCCCGTTGCCACTCCTAATGCACCCCCGAGTAGCAAATGCTGCACTTTTTTTCCTTTTACCACTCTGAAATATCCATTTTGATAAGGCTCATCTTTTACAAATTCTTTGTATTTTACTTTAGATGAAATTTTGTTGGGTATCATAATTCCGCCTACGGTTACCAAAAACGGAACAGGAATAGCCAGCATATTTCCCATTACATATCCTGCAGCTCCACTAATTACAAAATTTATCAAAAAATGCTTGGCAAATCCGTTATAGGTAGCCATTGCATCCCGCTCGCCATAAATGAATTTCAGCATATCTTCCGGAGTGTAATCAAAACCTATTACACTGTCTTGATGATAAATTAACTCCTCTCTGCCGTCTTTATGAATTACGGCATAAACCCGGTTTTTATCAATTTCCTGCTGAATGGTTTTCCCTTTTTTAGTGGTTTCATATTTCAATACATCATCTTTTAAGTATATTATGTCCACATTGTGAATTCGCCCGTTGAGCATAATTAAAGTATCTTGAGCTTGGACAAATACTGTTGATAAAAACAAAAAAGATATTACTAAATATTTCATTGTTAGATTTTTCACGAATATATAAATATTTTTTTGCTTAAACGGATGTTGTTTGATTTTCTGCTTCAAATTCATGAATATCCGGGCATGTGCAGAACAAATTTCTGTCGCCGTATGCATTATCTACCCTTCCCACAGGACACCAATACTTATTGTCTTTTAAATATGGCAACGGATAAGCTGCTTCTGTTTTAGAGTACGGATGCAGCCATTCATCGTGAATTAAGTGATATGCAGTATGCGGAGCATTGACCAACACGTTGTCTGTTTTGTCGGCAAATTCATTTTCTATATCGCTTATTTCTTTGCGTATTTGTATTAACACGGCGGCAAATCTGTCAAGTTCATGTTTCGATTCGCTTTCAGTGGGTTCTACCATCAGTGTTCCTGCTACCGGAAAAGATACGGTAGGAGCATGATATCCGTAATCAATCATTCTTTTGGCAATGTCTTCCACCTGAATTCCGGATGTCTTCTTAAATTCCCGGCAATCTAAAATCATTTCGTGAGCCACTGTACCGTTTTTACCTGTATATAAAACGGGGTAATGTTTTTCCAATCTGGCTTTCAAATAATTAGCATTGAGAATAGCTGCCTGGGTGGATTTTTTCAACCCTTCAAATCCCAACATGTTGATATAAGCATGAGAAATAATTAAAATTAATGCACTTCCGAACGGTGCGCCGGAAACTGCTTTAATGCTCTTAGAACCACCGGTTTTTTTATTCCAATGGTTGGGTAAATATGGGGCTAATTTATCATTTACACAGATAGGTCCCATTCCTGGACCGCCTCCGCCGTGAGGTATGGCAAATGTTTTATGTAAATTCAAATGGCAAACATCCGCTCCGATTTCTGCCGGATTGGTCAAACCTACTTGAGCGTTCATATTTGCCCCGTCCATGTAAACCAAACCGCCGTTTTCATGAACGATTTGCGTAATTTGCTTAATGCCGTCTTCATAAACACCGTGGGTAGAAGGATACGTAATCATTATAGCTGCCAGACGGTCTTTGTATGTTTCAGCTTTTTGTTTTAAGTCTTCAATGTCTATATTTCCTTCTTCATCGCATTTTACAACAACTACCTCCATTCCTGCCATTACCGCACTTGCAGGATTGGTTCCATGAGCAGACGACGGAATAAGCGTAACGTTTCTGTGATTCTCTCCTCTATCTTCGTGATAAGCTCTAATAGTCAATAATCCGGTGTATTCTCCCTGAGCGCCCGAATTGGGTTGAAAAGAAATAGCGGAAAATCCCGTAATTTCACACAACCATCTTCCTAATTCTTCTATCACAATTTGATAACCCTTGCATTGGTCTTCGGGAACAAAAGGATGAATATTGGCAAACTCGGGCCAACTTAAAGGAATCAACTCTGTAGCCGCATTTAATTTCATGGTACACGAACCAAGAGAAATCATGGAATGGGTAAGAGAAATATCTTTGTTTTCCAATCTTTTTAAATAACGCATCATTTCGGTTTCGGTATGATACCGGTTGAAAACAGGATGTTGCAGATAAGGTGATTGTCTTTTAAGGTTTTGCGGTATTTTATCGTCGGTTAATTGAATTTGTTCATTTTCAATTCCAAAAACAGATAATATGTCGATTACATCTTTTTCGGTAATAGTTTCATCAATGCTTAACGATAAAGTTTCATTATCAAAGTAGTTGAAGTTAATCTGATGTCTTTCTGCGTTTTGCCGGATTAAAGAAACATCTTTTACTTTGAGTGAAATAGTATCAAAGAACGTATTGTTTAATAATTCATATCCGTTGGTTTCTAATAATTTATAGATTTTAGTTGTTGTGGAATGGATGTTAGAGGCAATTTCCCGCAAACCTTCTGCTCCATGATACACGGCGTAAAATCCTGCCATTATTGCCAATAAGGCTTGAGCGGTGCAAATGTTAGATGTGGCGCGTTCTCTTTTGATGTGTTGTTCTCTGGTTTGAAGAGCCATTCGATAAGCCGTGTGTCCGTGCCGGTCTTTAGAAACTCCGATTATTCTTCCCGGAATATGTCGCTTAAATTCTTCGGTGGCGGCAAAAAATGCGGCATGCGGTCCACCAAACCCCATGGGAATTCCAAAACGCTGGGTATTACCTACAGCTACATCGGCTCCCATTTCGGCAGGAGTTTTAAATAAACACAAACTCATTAAGTCCGTGCCTACAGCTAATTTTATGTGATGTGTTTTTAACGACTCGGCAAACTCAGAGAAGTCATTGATTTGTCCGTATTTATCGGGATATTGGACATAAGCTCCGAAAAAAGAGTCGTCGGGTTGGAAATCTTGATATTTTCCCGTAATCAATTCTATTCCTATAAATTTAGCTCTGGTTTGGAGTACATCTAAAGAAGATTGAAATACATTTTCATCTACAAAAAATTTATTTACTCCCGCTTTTTGTTGTTGTCTGCTTCGTGCGTTGAAAAACATGAGCATGGCTTCTGCAGCAGCCGTAGCTTCGTCTAATAAAGAGGCATTGGCAAGGGGTAATCCCGTTAAATCAGCTACCATTGTTTGAAAATTCAACAATGCCTCCAATCTTCCTTGAGAAATTTCGGCTTGGTAGGGCGTATAAGCCGTGTACCATCCGGGATTTTCAAATACATTGCGTAAAATTACGGAAGGCGTAACCGTTCCGTAATACCCTTGCCCGATATAACTTCTGAACACTTTGTTTTTTTGAGCTATATCCCAAATCTTTTTTAAATATTCAACTTCCGACAGCGGTTCGGGAAGTTGCGGTTGTTTTTGAATGCGTATATTTTGGGGAATTGTAGCGTTAATTAACTCTTCGATGCTTTCAAAACCTATTGTTTTCAGCATTTCGTCTTCATGAGACAAATTGCCGATGTGTCGCTTAAAAAAATCTGACATGTGATTACTTTTTGCAAAGATACAAGAACATTACAAATGTTTTTCGCAAAAAAGGGTGGGGTATTAAATAGGTGAATTTCTTTATGCTATTGTCTGTTTAGGCTAACGAAGCAAAAAGGAATTTAGCGGAAGTAAGGGGGAGATGTGTATGCTATACACGATGATAAGGATGTTGGGGAATAAATATAGAAAATATTCTTAAATTTGCAATATTTTAGACAGTGTAATAAAATCAATTCTTCATGGAGGTACGGAAAAATATAATACTGGTTTTTATACTTTCCTTATTGTCAATGGGCTGCAGTAAAGAAAAACGGTCAAACAAGGCTGCAGAAAAAATGAAAAAGTTTGTGATTGATATTGCTCGGTATGCCCGTTCTTTTGATTCTGATTTTATTATCATTCCTCAAAATGGTGTGGAATTAGCTTTTAACGAGTTAAATAAGGATAACGGAATTGATGAGGAATATGTTTCTGCGGTTGACGGTTTTGGCGTGGAAGAGCTTTATTACAACGGAGATTATTCACCCGACGAATATCGTATAGAATTTTTACAATCGCTACCGTCTGATAAAGTTGTATTGGTTTCAGAGGTTGTTAACGACAGTGCCGATATTTCTGATGCTGTGCATAAAGTAACTGCCAACGGCTGGCTGTGTTTTCCGCGAACAAAAGACAACTATTATTATGATTATATACCGGATTCCGTTATAGAAGAAAATAATGATGATATACAAACACTCGGAGATGCGAAGAATTATCTGTATCTTATAGGAAATTCGGATTTCTCATCTAAACAAGAAATGCTTGATGTTATTCGAAATACCAATTTTGATTTAATCATAATGGATTTATTTTTTAATGAAGAGGCTTTTTCAAAAAACGAAATCAGTTCATTGAAAGTGAAAGCAAATGGAGGCAAACGTCTTGTAATTGCATACATAAATATCGGGGCAGCCGAAAATTGGCGGTATTATTGGAAGGAAGACTGGAAATTACATCATCCCAGTTGGTTGAAGAAGCCTTACGAGGGATATGAAGATGAAATATGGGTGAAATACTGGAAGAAAGATTGGCAGGAAATTATATACGGAAACGATAATTCGTATATGAAACGCATAATAGATAGCGGTTTTGACGGAGCTTATCTCGATAATGTAGAGGCTTATTATTTTTTATATTACGATTGATTCCTTTGCGGAAGAAGGTTAGGAGTTGCTGTTATCAGAACAGTTTGTTTCTTTTTATCATGTAGGAAAGCAATACTGGATAAAATCCTTCGTTAATGTCGGCTTCCACAAAATCAATTCCGTACTGTCCGCATTTGAGTTTTAATTCATTAAAATATCCGGATATTTCTTTTTGATATGCTTCTCGCACTTCTTTCGGATACAGTTTTAGCGCTTCGCCGGTTTCCATATCTATAAAGGTGTACGGTCTGTTATCAAAATCCAAAAGATATTCATGCTGTTTGTCATGTACATGAAATAATATTACTTCATGCTTATTGTATTTAAGATGTTGCAATGCCGAAAAAATATCATCATGGTTGGCAGAGTTGTCGAGCATATCGCTGAAAATTACTACCAATGAGCGTTTGTGTATAATTTCTGCAATTTCGTGTAATGCTTTTACGGCAAAAGTTTTTTTGTTCAATGTTTTATTGGCGTAGTGCTTATATAGTTCCGTAAACAAATATTTTTGGTGAGCATAGCTGCTTTTGGCTTGAGAGTGAAAAAGCATATCGTTGGCAAATAAAGATATTCCGAAAGCATCGCGTTGTTTTTTCAGCAGATGTATCAATGCGGCTGCACTTAAAGTGGAAAAAGAATATTTGTTAGCTTCTTTCTCATAAGGATAATACATGGAAGAAGACACATCTACAATGATTTGACAACGGAGATTGGTTTCTTCTTCAAATCGTTTTACAAATAATTTTTCGGTTCGGGCATACAATTTCCAATCAATATATCGAGTGCTTTCTCCTTTGTTGTATAGGCGATGCTCGGCAAATTCTACCGAAAACCCGTGAAAAGGACTTTTATGCAATCCCGTAATAAATCCTTCCACTACATTTCGGGCAAGGAGTTCCAGATTTTCAAATTGTTTGACGGTTTGGTCGTTAAAATCGAGCTTCATTATTGTTTATCAAATTCCCAACTTTCTGTTAAAACGGTTGTACCGCCTGCATATTCGCGGGTATAATTTATGTCGAGATATAATTTTTTATTTGAAAGTCCCGTAATTTGGTAGATTTTCCCGAAAGGGTTACCAATATGTTTAACAGCCGAAACGGAAAGATTAACATCGTCTGCTGCCGTGGTAACGGTTTCTTCGGTTAAAACCAATTGCGATTTTTTCTTGGTAGTTCCTGCTCCGCCTGAAAAGTTCCAAATTCCTTTTTCGGTAGTGGTTTGCGTAACTTCTTTAGAGCCGTCGTACCAATAATTCGGCGGATAGGTTACGGCAAATATTTTTTCATACGTTCCTTGTGCGTCGAACGTCCAGGAAAAGTCTATAACAAAAGTATCGGCAGGCAGGGTGTCTATTTTCAATATCATTTGGCTTTGGGTGAACGTCCAAACGGTATCGGCGTGTTGCTTTTGCGCTTGATTGATTCTCCATTCGCCTGCCAATCTGTTTTTGCGGCTTCTCAAAGAAAAATCGGGGTCTTTTTCTCCTTTTTTACAAGAAAAAAGCAGTAAACCCGGAATGATTGACAAAACAAGTTTTTTCATTGATTAACGAAGATTAAAAAAATAACTAATTGTAATTTGCACGACAGAATTGAATGCTATTGTGTTTTTTTGTTCCAAAGCAGCTCCTTGTGCATTGGTGTTGGTAGCAGAGCCTTTTACCGGATCATAATTGGTAGAACTTATCCAATCACCCCCTACCGATTGGTATTGATATCCGAAATTATATTCTGCTCCTAAAGCCAGTTTTTTGGCAATAAAGTAATTGAATCCGGCACTAAAACGAATTCCGGTGGCAAACCCGCCGTCTTCGGTATAAACAAAAGTAGTGGTGGCACTATTTACCGTATCTCTGTCATTGATATTGGTTACCGATTTGATTTTTGTTTTTCCAATGGCTGAAATGTCTAAAAATCCGCCGAAATAAGCGTCTAAATTATTTAAAGCATAAAAGTGTTTTTCTCCACCTATGGTAAAATGTACATCTGTACGAGAATAGGTAGAGTCAAGTTCTTTTAAACTCATGGCTCCGTTTATCAATAAAGAGTCGGATTGATATGTTTTTGTATTATTGGAACTTATTCCATATCCGGCTATTAAATCCACATCATCTTTCAGATAATATTTTACATGAAAATAAGGTTGGTTAAAATTGTTGGTTTGCGGTGTGAGAAGAAGATTAGCCAATAATCCGTTTGCAGTAAAACTTATGCCCAAGTTACCTTTTTCGGGAAGGCGTTGTCTGTTATATTGTAAAGGTGTTTTAGTTTTTACGGAATCTTGAGCAAAAAGATAAACACCTGTTAAACATCCTAATAAGATTAGTGCAGCTTTTTTCATACGGCAAATTTACCTTTTTAAAACGTGAAAATAAAAAAATATTGTTTTGCAAAAATTGATATTTTTGCCCCGGTTATTTGAAACAAGGGTTGCCGAGAATATTATTTTCGAGGCATTAAAAGGGAATCCGGTGAGAGTCCGGAACTGTTCCCGCAGCTGTAAGTCTTAAAAAAGCTCTTTTCATTCTGTTTAAGCCACTCTTTCTGCGGAAAGGGGAAGGCTGAAAAGAGTAAGACGAGTCAGAAGACCTGCCCTTGTTTCCGATACGAATTTGCTTTCGGGATAAAAGCAATTCGGAAAATGCAGTCTGAAAAGGACATTTTTTCCTGTTTTATTTTCCCGAAAAGCAGATGTTAAAAAATAAAGAAATGTTTAACTTTTTAAATTATAAAATTATGAGAAAGATTTTTACATCTGCTTTGTTTGTTGCCGGGTGTCTTTTCGGCTCAAAAGCTCAAACAACTATTGCCACTTATGTAACAGGATGTGGCGGACAATTTGAATTTTCCCCTCCCTATCAGGACAGGGCAAGTATTGGAGTATATAATGATGTGTCGGGAAATTATCGTGTTTTTGATACCGTAGAGGTAGAATCCGTTCAGGATGTCGTTATTGACGGGGATTTTGCTTACTTAGCCGCTCAAGATTCCATTGTTAAGTATGATTTAACTTCTTTGACAAGAGTTTCTTCCGTTTCATTTTCTTCTGTGTACAAAATGACGATTGCCGGTTCGTATTTAATTGTATCCAAATTTTACGGTTCATCTCCGTTCCTTTATGTGTTGGATAAAACAGATTTAACTACCTTATTTTCTATCAATGAAGTGGACCAAAATTTTAATAAAGCGGTGGTGATTGGTGACAGTTTATACGTGCCTAATAACGTGAAAGGAACGGTAGATATGTATCCGCCTTATCAAGTATATAAAGATACTTTGGGAAGAATTGCCGTGATAGACATCCCAAATCAATCATTTGTGAGATATATTGAACTTGATACTGCAGGGGCGGGTATAAAAAGCCTCTATCAAAAAGGCAATAAAATTTACGGACTAGGTTCCGATAAGGGAATAATGGTGGAATATAATACTGCTACCGGAAACATTACTTTTGTTTCCAATACAGGGTTAAAAAACATTTTTGATTTACACAATGATACGCTTTACGGGCTTTCTTCCACAGGTATTAAAGGTTTTGATTTAAGTACCCTTTCTTTAGTTAACGGGGATAATGATTTGGTAAGTAACGATTCAATTCTTGCAGCCCGGTATGATTCGCTTAATCAACGATTTATTTGTACTTTCACCGATTATGTGTCCTATGGAGCTGCAAAAGTGTATGATTATCAAGGCAACGAGGTGTCTTCTTATGCTGTGGGTATTTCTCCCGAAGCGGTTGCTGTATATTATTCTGCTAATAATCCGGTGGTGGTCAATGCTCGAACATTAGCATCTTCAAAAACTCGTAAAATCTATCCGAATCCTGCTGCGGATTACCTGTTTATAGAAACTCATCAAAACGAAACGGTTTATTTGTTTGATGTAAGTGGCAGATTGGTAATTTCTCAGCCTGTTTTTGAAGGAAAAAATCAATTGGATGTTCATCAGTTGAAAAACGGAGTGTATTTCTTGAAAATCAATGAAGAAACAATAAAATTTGTTAAACAATAAGAGTTTGATTTTCAGGCTGATTTTTATATTAGGGATATTTGTTTTTTGGGGCGGCGGCTTCGCCGCCGCCCAAGGTCCCTATCCACCTCCTGCCGGGCAACCTGGAACTACGGCTATGTATAAAGATTCTTCCGATTTTATAGCTTGGGCGGTAACTTGTTCGGTAAGTAGAGGTTGGATGGATATTGCCGATACCGCACTTGGAAAAGTTTCTTACGGAACAAGTTCTTATGCTACGGGCAAAGCAGACAATTCCGTAGTGTCACTTGGCGACGGAGGAACTGCCGTATTAACCTTTAACGGATATTTATATAACGGTCCGGGACCGGATTTTGCTGTTTTTGAAAATTCCTTTTCCGATGATTTTCTCGAATTGGCTTTTGTGGAAGTGAGTAGCGACCAAATAAACTATATTCGATTTCCGGCGGTTTCACTTACTCAAGACACGCTCCAAACAGGCACATTCGGAACTCTTGATGCCACCAATATTCACAATTTGGCAGGTAAATATCGAGGTGGTTACGGAACTCCTTTCGATTTGGATGATTTAAAAGACTCGGCTAACATAAATGTAGATAGTATTGTAAGTATCAGAATCATTGATGTGATAGGCTCTGTTAATCCTGCTTATGCATCTTTTGACAGCCAAGGGCATATTGTCAACGATCCTTACCCCACGGCTTTTGAAAGCGGCGGTTTTGATTTAGATGCGATAGGTGCGATTCACATCGCGTTCCCGCTTTCCGCATTGCCGGATGTCAAACAAACAGCGTTAAAGGTATTTCCTAACCCGACAACGGATGTAGTTTATATCCAATCGGACGAAAGTGTTTATATTTATTCTTTGTCGGGAAAACTTGTAAAAAAAATAGATGCCGCTCCAAAAAATATTACCGTTAGCAATTTGGAAAAAGGGATTTACTTTGTAAAAAGTAAAAACAAAATGGTTAAACTTATCAAATTTTGAAACGCTTCTTTTTTTTATTATTTGTAACTATTCCTTATTTATCTGTTGCCGATACTTTATTGTTACAACCCTTCTCTGTTATCGATTCCAATGTATATCAAATCCCTTCACAGACAATTACCTTTATAGATTCTGCGGAAATCAGCCGGTTTAAAAATTCTAATATTACGGAATTGTTAAAATATACTTCTCCCGTTTTTTTCAAAGAATACGGAAACGGAGCTTTGGCTACGCCATCGTTTAGAGGTACTGCTGCCCGGCATACCAAAGTGTTTTGGAACGGATTGCCTTTAAACTCGTCTATGCTTGGTACGTTCGACTTTAATTTGCTTCCCGTATTAAATTATGATAAAATAAGCGTAAAACACGGGCTTGTTTCGGGAATTTCCATGTCGGCGGGTGCATTGGGAGGGATTATAGACATTAGAAATCAAGCAAAATTCCAACCTTTTTTTTCTGCCGAAATAAGGCAAGAAGCAGGAAGTTTCGATACGTATAATTCCTATTTTTCCGTTCGAAAAAGTAATGCAAAAGTTTTTCTTTCCTCGGCGGTTACATTAAAAAAATCAGATAATGATTTTTCGTATCGTAATTACACCAAGCCGCAAAATCCTTGGGAAACACAACAAAATGCCCGTATTATGCAAACAGGCGGAAATCAAATTTTTTCGGTTAAATTGAAAAACAATGCGGTGCTACATACCTTTGTTAATGCTTTTTACAGCAACAGGCAAATTCCGGCTGCCCTTACCGATACGCTTACCAAAGCCCGGCAAGAAGACATTGCTGTACGCGGCGGGATACAATATCGGAAACATTTTGCCAACAGCTATTTTGAATCATCTGTAGGAGTGGTGGCAGATTGGTTAGATTATACCGATTCCGTAAAAAATATTTTTTCTGAAAACCGGTCCACAGCTTTGGTGTCGTCGGGAAATTATACCCGTTGGTTTTCTTCCAAAGCTAAAATGCAAACAGGTTGGTTAGTCCGGTATGCAGAGGCTTTTGCCTCAACCGGATATAAAGAATTAAAACAACAAGCTCAAACAGGAGTTTTTGCGGGATTGGAATATTATGTCACGCCTAAATTGTTAGCCACAAGTTATTTGAGGCAGGAGATGAATGATTTTCGATTTTTTGAACCCTTGCCTGCATTAGGATTGGTTTACCGGAAAAATACCCGTTTGAATTTGCGATTTAATTATGCCCGTATGTTCAATTTCCCCACGCTTAACGATTTGTACTGGAAACCGGGAGGCAATCCCGATTTGCTTCCGGAAAAAGGATATTCGGTTGAAACCGGCATGCATATCACCTTTCTGAAAATTATTCAATGGAATAATACATTGTATTACGGCGAAATTGACAATTGGATTCAATGGACTCCCGATGCTACGGGAACTTTTACGGCTCAAAATATTAAATCGGTGGAGCAAAAAGGAGTGGAATCATCATTGAGCATTAACTATCGAAATGCTTTTATGCAAATGAAAATTCAATCAATATATGCCTATACATCTACCGTAAACAAATCTTCTTATCAAGGGCTTTCTTCGATTGTGGGTAAGCAGCTTATATATGTTCCCCAACACTCTTTGCGGAATGTTTTGTTGCTGAATTTTAATAAAATAATAATTGGAGTAGAACATTTTTTTACTGACGAAAGATATATTACTACCGATAATTCGTGGTATTTGCCGTATTACAATTTATGGAACATGAGGATGGATTATACATTTAAGATTCAAAAATATTATTTGCAGTTTTATTTTAAAGTAAATAATTTGGGAAATGCTGAATATCAGTCTGTTGCCAATCGTCCTATGCCGTTACGCAATTATTTGGGCGGAATGAGTTTCCATTTTAAATAAATTTACGCAATATTTGAAGCATGAATACCCGGTATGTTTTAATTGTTTTATGGTTAATTTTTGCATTAGGATGGGCGGCTTGCAAAAAGAACAATCTTGACAGCATTGCTTTTCCGTCCGAACGGTTAGAAAGCTATCGTTTTGAGCAATACGAAGGGGATACGGAATTGGAGCTTCCCGATTCGTTTTCTGTAGAAAACAATAAAATTAATTTAATCTCTACATATTCTTACGGTCCCGGAGAAAATGAAAAATATAAAATATACGGTGTGTATATCGGAGATACCTCTTCAATTGCCGACGATACGATTATTGTATATTGCCACGGGCAAGCTAAACACATGGATTATTACTGGAGCAGGGCAAAACTTTTGGCTTTTACAGGTGGAAAATATCGTTACGGGGTTTTAATGTTTGATTATCGGGGATATGGTATGAGCGAAGGGGAAAGTTCGGAGTATGGTCTGTATGAAGACACTCGCTCGTTTTTGCGTTGGCTGAAAAACAAAGGAGCATCTCCCGAAAAATGTATTATTTACGGATTTAGTTTAGGAACTGCTCCCGCCACCGAAATTGCTGCAAATTTTGAAGAATATAAGCCGGCTAAACTTATTTTGGAATCGCCGATGGCTTCGGTAGATAACTTGGCTCAAGAGTCTGCCATTATCAATATTTCGGGAAAATTTTTAACAACACTTGAGTTGAATAATGCGGAAAAAATCAAGCGGGTAAATCAGCCTTTTATGTGGTTGCATGGCACCGAAGATGATTATATACCTATTTCCAACGGGGAAATAATTTATGCCAATTATCAAGGGAAATACAAAGAAGCTCATAGAGTAGAAGGGGCAAAACACGGCAAAAACGGAGTGCCTGAAACTATGGGATTGGCTGAATATCTGGAAACGGTTTCTCAGTTTTTGGTAAGATAAAATTGCAGCAAAATATTTTCAAATTATTGGACAACAGCATTTTTACTGAGTTTGTCTAAAATTTTTGTAACTTCCTCCTGTGTAAAGTGTATGCTTTTCATTTTTTTTTTATAGTTTTTACTTTTTCAAATTTAAATCCGAATGCACTTTACACACTTTTGGGGATAGCATCTTTTTGGATATAAAAATAAAAAAAGAGGCTGTCTCAAAAAAGACAGCCTCTTTTGTAAAGAGAATAAACAAGAAGAAATTTTCTATTTTTTCTTTTCTTCTTTTTCCATTTCTGACTTCAAAGCAGCTAAAGCATCTAAGTCGCCAAGAGTGGTTTTTTCAATGTTGCTATTGATTTCTTTCACTGCTTTGGCATTCTTTTTAGCTTTAGCTTTTTTGGCTTTTTCTTTCTCTTTTTTCTCTTCTTCTATTTTTTCCTGATGAATTTTCGTATGGGAAACAATTAGCTTTCTGTCGTTTTTGTCAAACTCAATTACTTCAAAAGGAAGTTTTTCATCTACGGCTATTTTGTTTCCGTCTTCTTTTACGGCATGTCTGGTAGGACAAAATCCTTCAAGACCGTATGGAAGAGCAATTACATAGCCCTTAGGCGTTTTTTCAATTACTGTTCCTTCATGTACGGAACCTACGGTAAATACCGTTTCAAAAACTTCCCACGGATTTTCTTGCAATTGCTTATGTCCGAGTTTTAGTCTTCGGTTGTCTCTGTCAATTTCCAATACCACAACTTCCATTTCATCTCCGGGTTTTACCATTTCGGAAGGATGGTTAATTTTCTTTTCCCACGAAAGGTCGGAAACGTGAACTAATCCGTCCACACCTTCTTCCAATTCTACAAATACACCGAAGTTTGAAATGTTAGTAACTTTTCCTTTGTGTTTAGAATCCACGGGATATTTTTTCTCGATATCTTCCCATGGGTCGGGAGTAAGTCTTCTGGTACTGAGCGACATTTTTCGTTCTTCCCGGTCTAAAGTCATAATAACGGCTTCTACTTCGTCGCCTACTTTGAAGAAATCATTGGCTGTTTTGAGATGATTAGACCAAGACATTTCGGAAACGTGAATCAATCCTTCCACGCCGGGTTGTATTTCTACAAAAGCACCGTAGTCTGCCAATACAACGACTTTTCCTTTTACTTTATCGCCTACTTTCAGGTTAGGATCGAGATTTTCCCACGGATGAGGTTGTAATTGCTTAAGACCTAGTGCAATTCTTTTCTTTTCTTCGTCGAAATCCAGAATAACAACTTTTATTTTTTGGTCTATTTGAACAATTTCTTCGGGATGATTGATTCTTCCCCAAGAGAGGTCGGTAATATGAATAAGACCGTCCACGCCTCCTAAATCAACAAATACTCCATAAGAAGTAATGTTTTTCACAACACCTTCCAATACTTGACCTTGCTCCAATTTGGTCATGATTTCGAGCTTTTGCTGCTCGATTTCGGCTTCAATAAGAGCTTTGTGAGATACTACAACGTTTTTAAATTCGGGATTTATTTTTACCACTTTAAAATCCATTGTTTTGCCGACAAATTCGTCGTAGTCTTTAATGGGTTTTACATCAATTTGCGAACCCGGCAAGAAAGCTTCTAAACCAAATACATCTACAATTAAACCGCCTTTAGTTCTGCATTTGATGTAACCTTTCACAACCTCGTCTTTGTCATGGGCTTCGTTAACCCGCTCCCATGCTCTTAGCATTCTTGCTTTTTGGTGAGATAATACTAACTGTCCGTTGCTGTCTTCGGGGTTTACCACATATACTTCAACTTTGTCACCCACTTTTAAGTCAGGGTTGTATCGGAACTCGGAAGCCGGAATAACTCCTTCGGATTTATAGTTGATGTTTACAACAACTTCTTTTTTTGTTTTTGCAATAACGGTTCCTTCAACAACTTCGTGTTCTTTAATGGAGGTTAATGTTTGAGTGTAAAGTTCCTCCAATTTCTTTTGTTCTTCGGGTTTAAGAACTTCTCCGGTTTTGGTAAGCGAATCCCAATCAAATTCTACCGGTTGAGCTTGAACTTCTTTTTCGGAAGTTGAGCTTTTGGGAGTTTCTGCTTTTGATGCAGTTTTTTCTGTTTTCACAGCCTTTTTAGTGTTTTTTTCGGCTGTTTCTTTTTTAGTTTCTTTTTGTTCAGACATAATTTAGTCTTTGTATCCCGTTAATCGGCATTCGGGAGAGGGTTACACATGGCTTTGCCGATAAAGCCTTCCTTAAAAAGGATTGCAAAGATACTATTTTTTTTCTAATTCAACGGATTGTTTATAGTAGTATCTCATTTTGTGTGTAAAGTGCATTCAGATTTAACAGTAGAAGATTGTTCTGCACGGGTTTTTTCAGGAGGGACTAATTAAAATCAATTTAA
>CAZLMS010000015.1:0-15409 GCA_964560645.1 uncultured Flavobacteriales bacterium
GTTAAAAATATTGAAAAACTGTAAATTAGAACCATCCTTACGAGATGCAACCCCTCATGATAAAATACAATTTGAACGACTGGGATATTTTTGTGCAGATAAAACTTCTACTCCGGAAAATTTAGTATTTAACAGAGCGGTTACACTAAAAGACACATGGGCAAAAAAACAAAACAAATAGTGCTTCAAAAAGGAGTTGTTTCCGTAAATAATTTAGAAGTTTTTGCTTATCATGGGGTTCATCCTTTGGAGCAAAAAACAGGACATGTTTTTACGGTTAATATTTCCGTAGAGGCAGATTTTTCAGAAGCCGTAGCTGGAGACTTAACACAAACCATAGATTATGCGCAAGTAGCAAAAATTGCCCGAAAACACATGTCGGTACCGCAAAAACTTTTAGAAACACTTGTAGCAAAAATCGCCGGAGAAATACTTTCCGAATTTTCCATGGCAAAAAACGTCTTTGTAGAAATCCGTAAACAACACCCTCCCCTTCCCGGCGTGGAATCCGTAAGTGTAAGCGGACATTTTACCCGTCCGTAATTTTTGTTACTTTTGGACAGTGAACCGGAAGCAAATCATTAAGAGCATTAAAGCTCCAATATTTCAGGAGTTGGAACAGTTTGAAACAGAGTTTAAAAACTCAATGAAAACCACTGTTCCGCTACTCGACAAAATCACGCATTATATTATTAAACGAAAAGGGAAACAAATGCGGCCGATGTTTGTGTTTTTGTCGGCTAAAATGCTTTCTCCCGAGGTGAATAAGTCCACTTACATTGCAGCATCTTTAATAGAACTTTTGCATACCGCAACGTTGGTACATGATGATGTGGTAGATGATGCACAACTTAGGCGGGGGTTTTTTTCTATCAATGCCTTATGGAAGAATAAAATAGCCGTTTTGGTGGGAGATTTTTTGTTGTCTCGCGGATTGATGCTTTCGGTAGAAAACGAGGAATTCGGGTTGCTGAAAATTGTTACTAATGCCGTGAGAGAAATGAGTGAAGGAGAGTTGCTTCAGATAGAAAAAGCCAGAAAGTTAGATATTGAAGAAGATATATATTTTACTATCATTCGACAAAAAACCGCTGTTTTAATTGCCGCTTGCTGCGCTTGCGGGGCTTATTCCGTGAATAAAAACCCGGAAGTCGTTGAAAAACTTCGATTGTTCGGAGAAAACGTTGGAATAGCTTTTCAAATAAAAGATGACTTGTTTGATTACGGTTACGGAGAAAATATCGGCAAGCCCGTGGGAATAGACATTAAGGAAAAAAAAATGACTTTGCCGCTTATCTATGCCTTGAAAAACGTGTCTTTTTTGGAGAAAAGAAAGTTAATTAATATTGTGAAAAACCATAATGAAGACAAAGAAAAAGTACGGTTTTTAGTAAATAAAGTAAAAGAAACAGGCGGAATAGATTATGCCTTTCAAAAAATGAAAGATTATCAACAGAAGGCATTAGAAATTTTGCGTGAATTTCCTGAAAACGAAGCCCGAAAATCATTGGAGCAACTAGTGAATTATGTAGTTGAGCGGAAGCATTAAATATTTAAAAAATGGACCGCGAAGAAGAACTTTTTTATCTCATAGCACTTTCTCAAATCAAGGGCATAGGTCCGGCGGCATGCAGAAAACTGGTTCAACATTTCGGTAATGCTCGGAATGTGTTTGACAACCCGGATGAAGTAATGACAAATTTTAATTTTGCATACGATGTAGTGTCAGACATTAAAAACCGCACGCATTTTGCAAGAGCCTCTCAAGAATTAGACTTTATTGCTAAAAACAATGTTTCGTTTTTATTATTTTTTGAAGATGATTTTCCTTATCGGTTAAATGCATGTTCGGATGCCCCGCCATTTTTGTTTTACAAGGGCAAAAACGTGTTTAATCCCAAATATAGTATAGCCGTCGTTGGTACTCGCAGAGCTACGGAATACGGGCTTTGGGCAACCGAAAATATCATTGACGGATTAAAAAATTATCCCGTACAAATTATTTCGGGTTTGGCATTTGGAATAGACATTTGTGCTCATAATCAATCTATTAAAAATCAGATGTCCACGCTGGGAGTGGTGGCTCACGGTTTAAATAGAATATATCCTTGGCAACATGCCGAAACTGCAGAAAAAATGCAGCAAAACGGAGCTGTGGTAACCGAATTTTTGTCCGGAACCGAACCGGAAAGAGAAAATTTTCCGAAAAGAAATAGAATTATCAGCGGAATGGCAGACGGAGTGTTGGTGGTTGAATCTTCGGAGAAAGGCGGGTCATTAATTACGGCGGAGTTGGCTTGGTCGTATAACAGAGAAGTAATGGCTGTTCCCGGAAGCATCTTTTCCGATACCTCCAAAGGGTGTAACAAGTTAATAAGTAGAAACAAAGCCATGTTGGTAACCTCTGCCGAAGATATTGTGGAATATATGAACTTTAAGCCGCTGGAAACACATGAAAACACGTCTGCACAGCTTCAAATTTTCGGAGAATTGACGGAAGAAGAGCAAACGGTGGTAAATGCCTTCCCCGTGAACAGCGAAATATTTATTGATGAAATAGGTGAAAAGACAGGGTTTTCGCCTTCTAAAACAGCGGCTATTCTTCTCAATTTGGAATTAAACGGAATAGTAAAATCTCTTCCCGGAAAAAGATATCGCTTGATATGAAAAATTATGGAAAAAAGTATTATCGGCAAATAATTGATGTAAAGCGAAAAAAACAATATAAATAACTGTTTGAAGTTCCACCCAAAATTTTATATTTGAAGTTTCAAAAAATTAAATTCATGAGAATAGCAGTATTATTCGTTGTTTTGGTTACTTTTTTTACGGTATCTTCTAGAGGAAATAATATTTACACAGCGAAAAAAGACTCTACGGAAAAATCCATTTTTGCCAAAGGATTAGACCAATACAAATTGCAAAAAGCGCGTCATCATTTTATAGTGGGCGAATATCAACAAGCCATAGCGGTTTATGATGAATTGTTGTTGAATAATCCAAAAAACCCTCTGGTAAACTACCGTTTAGGCGAATGTTATTATCAAACCAAGAAATACGATTTGGCAAAGAAATATTTTGAAAATGCATTGCCTAATGCAGAAGAATTAGAACCGGAATTTTACAAAACCTACGCTTTGGTTCAGCATCGTATAGGCAATTTTGATGAAGCAATTGCCAACATGGAAAAATACAAAGCTAAAATAAACCCTAAAAAAGAAAAGGAAATAGCTGAAGCAGATAAAATTATTGAAAACCTGAAATTCGGAAAGAGTTTGGTGGAAAAACCCGTGGATGTGGATATAAAAAATATGGGTAGTGCTATTAATTCCGCTTATCCTGATTACGGACCTTCTGTTACCGCCGACGAGAAGACCATTATTTTCACTTCCCGGCGACCCGACACGAAAGGAGGAGATGTAGACCCTTACGACGGTTTATATTATGAGGATATTTACATTTCCGAGTGGGACGAAGAAAACAATCAATGGAAAACAGCCGTTCCCATTCCCGGAAAAATTAACACTGAAGCTCATGACGCCGCTTTGAGTATTTCTCCCGATGGAAATATTATATATGTATATAAAAATTTTGGAGAAAACGGTAGCGGAGAAATCTATTATTCCAAAAAATCCTCTTCGGGAAGATGGAGCGCCCCCAAACCTTTGGATAAACCCATTAACACTTCTTATTGGGAAAGTTCAGCGTCATTAACTGCAAACGGAAAAAAATTATATTTTGTAAGTGAACGAAAAGGCGGCAAAGGAATGGGGGATATTTGGGTGTCGGAAAGAATTTCCAAACACGAATGGGGCGAGCCTGTCAATCTCGGAGCTCCCATTAACACGGAATTTGACGAAAAAATGGTGTTTATTCATCCTGACGGTAATGTGCTGTTTTTTTGTTCGGACGGACATAAATCCGTGGGCGGCTATGATATTTACATGTCTGTGTTAGACACTTCGGGGAAATGGAGCGAACCCATCAATTTGGGATATCCCATCAACACTACGGACGATGACGTGAATTTTGTGCTTTCCAAAGACAACAAGCGAGCTTATTATTCCGGTTATCGAAAAAATTCTTTAGGCAGCAAAGATATTTATGTGATAGATGTTTCCAGACATCCGCAAATATCTAAAATAGAAGACTTAACATTAGAAATAAGCGGTAATATTTTGAGTTCGGAAACCGGAGAAAAACTACCCGGAAAAATATATGTATATGATGACCATGATAAAGTATTAGATGTAGTGGAAATCAAAGACCCGGAGCAGCCTTTCGTTTTGAAATTGAGAAAAGGAAAGAAATTTACATTGAAAATTAAATCGAGCGGATATAAAACCTCTGAAGAGATTATTGACGTGCCTTTTGGGGAAACAAAAAACAAAGTTTCTCGAAATTTTATCATGAAACGCTAAGCTCGGCATGCTTGCAAAAAAGAGGTGATATATATTGAAGTAAGCTATGAAGAAATTATTTCTTAAATCCTGCACATCACTTCTTTTTATCATTTTGTTTTTATGCACCGGTTATGCTCAACTTGTTGTAAATACGGGTACAATGACGCCTGCTCAATATGTTCAAAATGTATTGTTGGGAAGCGGAGTAACGGTTTCTAACGTAACTTTTCAAGGAAATGCTTCTCAAATCGGAGAGTTTAACAGTGCTAATGCCAATGTTGGCATCACTGCCGGCTTAATTCTCTCAACGGGAGATGTAAACGTGGCTGTAGGTCCCAATAACGATGGGGGGGCAACTTTGCCGATAGGCGGGTTTAACGGTCCGGGAGATGCTGATTTAGACCAAATAGTAGGCTCTTTTGTAGGAACGAATGATGCGGCTGTTTTGGAGTTTGATTTTATTCCTGAAAGCGATACCATCCAGTTTGAATATGTATTTGCTTCGGAAGAATATTTAGAATTTGTTAACGGCGGGTATAATGATGCTTTCGGCTTTTTTTTGAGCGGTCCCGGAATATCAGGACCTTATTCCAACGGAGCGGTTAATCTTGCCGTTTTACCTAACGGCACTCCCGTTACGATTGATAACGTAAACAATATTTCAAACCCAACATTTTATGTAGATAACGGGGACGGTTTTTCACCTCCATACAGCACCGACCCTTCTTATATTCAATTTGACGGTATGACCGTTAAATTGACGGCGAAATACCCGGTTCAATGCGGGCAAACTTATCATATCAAACTGGCGGTGGCGGATGCTGGGGATGCGGCTTACGACTCCGGAGTATTTATTGAAGAACACAGTTTTACAAGTGCCAACCCGAAAATCACTTCCGTTCCTTCCGTAAGCGGAATAGGCAACGATTCCACAATTGTAGAAGGATGCGGAGGGTTAAACATTTCATTTGAACGTTACAATTTATTGGACAGCAGCATCTCCATTTATTATTATTTTACCGGACAAGCACAGCCGGGAACTGATTTTGAAGGACTTCCACCGGACAGCATTCATTTTCCGGTTGGAGTTTCCACGCTTACCTACAACGTTACGGCTACCTACGATAATATTGATGAAGGCCTTGAATCCGTTACGTTGAACTTATTGGTTCACAATCAATGCACCAATCAGTCGGACACTACCACTTTTACATTTTATATAGACGACCCTTCTAACATCTCGGTAACAGCTACGGATGATACTTTAGGTTGTTTCCAAGACTCCGTTTTCATTTCTACTGCCGTTTCGGGCGGATATTCTCCTTACACTTACTTGTGGGATTACGGAAATACCACTTCTTCGGGGTATGTTTCGCCTTCTCAAACTACTAATTATGTAATCACGGTTACAGATATTTGCGGCATTAAACAAGGCACAGACACTTCCACCATATATGTTCCTAAAGACCCCATTGTAACAACTCCTACGTTTTACAACACTACATGTCCGAGAGATACTTTAGTGGTTATTCCGCAAATCTCGGGAGGGCATCCGCCGTATTATTTGATATGGGAAGACGGAAATGAAGGTGTAAATTATGCAGACACCGTAGCACCGTATTCTTCTACTACCATTTTTGTATCTGTTACGGATGAATGCAAAAAAGACACCGTTACTTCGTATGTAAAAATCTTTATTCCCGAATACCCTCCTTTGATTTTACATTTAAATCAAGATACCGTTTATACGGAATGTCCCGGCGAAACCGTGGCTGCAAACCCTTCTGCTGAAGGAGGGGCACCGCCGTATTATTTTTCATGGGATAATTGGCAAACATTAGACGATTCCATTGTATTTACGGCAAATTCATCTAAAGACTTGACTGTGCAGCTAACCGACCATTGCCATACAGATACGGTTTCTAAAAATTTCCACGTGTATGTACCGGATTATTCCGGATTTTCCATTGTTTCCGATTATGATTCGATTATATGCATAGGCGACAGTACTCCAATAGTAATTGAACCTTCGGGGGGAGCAGGTTCGTATCAGATATTGTGGAGCGATTTTTTAGGAACAAAAGATTCTGTGGTTGTTTCCACAAAAAGTGAAAAGGACTTTTCCGTTACGGTAACCGACAAATGCGGAAATAAAACTTCAGAAGATTTTCATATTCAAATATCTCAACCCAAAGCAGATTTTGATTACGATTATTATTCAGACCTGAATAATGTTTGGTTTTATTCTCAATCTAATGGGAGTTCCATTCGGGAAATATGGGATTTCGGTGACGGCTCGGGAGCAACCGGCGACACAGTAAAACACCGGTTTGAAAATATTGATAATTATTATATAAAGCTTACCGTAAAAGACCAATACGGTTGTAAAGACTCCATAATTAAAGAGTTTGTGCCGCCAATGAGCATATACTTTCCAAACACTTTCACTCCCGATGGCGACGGGTTTAATGAAATTTTCAAGGCATACGGAGAAAATGTAATTGAATTTACTCTGAGAATATTTGACCGTTGGGGAAAACAGGTTTATTATTCTGAAGACATCAATGAAGGTTGGGACGGAACCTATTACAATTCCGGCAAAAAGCCTTTGCCCAGTGGTGCTTATGTTTATCAATATACCATTAAAACGTATGATGCACGAGAGGATATAAAGAAAGGCGCGGGAATAGTATTTCTCCAGAGGTGATTAGTCTAAAGCGGCAATAAGCAAGTTTAAATCTTTAAAAGGCAAGTGGAATTTTTTGCTTAAATGTTCATTGGTTAAAATGCCGTTATAGAGATAAACTCCGCTTCTTAAAGCTCTGTCTTTTCTTATAGTTCCTTCTACTCCGCCTTCTTCCCCAATAGCAAAAAGTATTTGCGAAAAAATGTTACTTAACGCGCCGGATGATGTTCGAGCAACCCGTGAGGGAATATTAGGCACACAATAATGAATAACTCCGTATTTAATATAAGTGGGATGGTCATGGGTAGTAACTTCCGAGGTTTCAAAAACCCCGCCTTGGTCTATACTTACATCAACAATTACCGACCCGTATTTCATGTTTTTTACCATTTCTTCGGTAACAATACACGGAACAATTCCTTTAGTGGCACGAATAGCCCCAATAGCCACGTCGGCATTTTTTAGCGCTTCGGATAATCGCTCTTGGGAAATAGTAGAAGTATAAATTCTTTGTCCGATAGCGTTTTGCAACCGGCGTAATTTGTAAACAGAGTCATCAAAAACTTTTACGGAAGCCCCTAATCCTAAAGCGGACCTAACAGCATATTCTCCTACGGTTCCGGCACCTAAAATCACTACTTCGGTGGGTGCTACACCTGTAATGCCTCCCAGCATCAAACCGGTTCCGCCGTTGGTGTTGCTCAACAGCTCTGCGGCAATAAGCACAGAAGTTGTTCCTGCAATTTCTCCCATGGAGCGTACAATACTATATATTCCCTCTTCGTCTTGGAGATAGTCCCAAGCAATAGCCGTAACTTTTTTTTGAATGAGTTTTTTGAGAAAATCTTTGGGTTGCACGGTAATTTGCAATGCGGAAATAAGCGTTTGTTTTCGGGTCATGTAGTCAATCTCCTCAAGTGTTGGCGGGGCGACTTTGAGAATAATATCTGCTTTAAAAACTTCTTGAGTATCATATACGATTTCGGCTCCTGCTTCGCTGTAATCATTATCCTGATAGCTCGCACCGCTTCCCGCTCCTGTTTCTACCACTATACGGTGCCCGTTATTCGTTAAAAACTTTACATCTTCGGGGAGTAAAGCCACGCGGTGTTCTTGAAATGAACGTTCACACGGAATGCCAATATATAAACTTCCTTTTTTTCTGGCAACTTCCAACATTTCTTCTTGGGGAAGAAAAGCTCCCGATGTTAGCGTTTGAAGGGTTTCTTTTGAAAAGCTCATTTTGTTTTAAAGGTTATTTTCCTGTAATCCGGTTTGTCATCTGTTTTTTCGATGCGTATCTCTACGTAATTTTCAGGCAAAAGGTTTTCGATTTTTTCAGGCCATTCTATAAAACATAAATTTCCGGAATAAAGGTACTCTTCCAATCCGATATTTAGGGCTTCTTCCTCGTTTTTTATTCTGTAAAAATCGAAATGATATACCGGCTGTTGGAGTTTCTCGGAAAAATATTCGTTCACAATAGAAAAGGTAGGGCTGGATATAATATCATTTACATTCAGCCGGGAAATAATGGCTTTAATAAAAGTTGTTTTTCCCGCGCCCATGTCTCCGAAAAAGAGAAATACGGTATTATCTTTAAATGTTTTTAAAAGAGTACCGGCAACTGAGGGAAGTTCTTTTTCACTAACGATTATCGGTGATTTCATTTGGGTTGCAAAAATACACAAGGAACAATTATTTCTTCCATGGAAACGCCTCCGTGTTGAAAAGTATTTTTATAAAAGTTCACATAATAGTTGTAGTTGTTAGGATATACAAAATATTTGTCTTCCAGAGCGAAAATGTAAGAAGTGGATACGTTTGGCTTGGGCAAGCGAGCTTCGTCCGGGTTGGTAATGGCAAAAACATCTTTTGGATTATATTGAAGTTGTTTTCCTTGTTTATATCGCAGGTTGGTGCTGGTATTTTTATCGCCGATTACTTTGGACGGTTCTGTTACTTTAATGGTTCCGTGGTCGGTAGTTATACATACTTTTTTTCTGTTTTCTGCCAGTGTTTTAAGAATTTTGTAAAGCGGGGAATGTTCAAACCACGAGCGAGTTAAAGAACGATAGGCAGAATCGTCTTGAGCGAGTTCTTTAATTATTTCCATATTTGTTCGGGCGTGAGACAACATGTCCACGAAATTGTACACGATAACATTTAAAGAATTGTTAAAAAGGTTATGTACATTGTCGTGTACTTTTTTGGCAAAAGAAGGATTTAATATTTTTTGATAACTTATCTTTTCTTTGTATCCGTAGCGGGAAAGCTGTTCGGTAAGAAGTTCTTTTTCAAAATTGTTTTTAGACTCTTCATCGGCTTCTTCCGTCCAAAAACCGGGGTATTTATTTTTAATGTCCAAAGGCATAAGTCCTGCAAAAAAGGCATTTCTCGCATATTGGGTAGCTGTGGGTAAAATGCTGTAATACAAATGTTCTTGGGTGATTTCAAACAATTCTCTCAAATAGGGTTTAATAACTTGAAACTGGTCGTAACGAAGGTTATCTATTACTACTAAGAACAAATCGTTTTGCTCGAGCTGAGGAAAAATGAGTTCCTTAAAAGCTGTATGAGAAAAAACAGGTTTGTCTTCGGAAGAATTTAACCAATCTAAATAATTGTTGGAAACATACTTGCCGAATAAAGCATTGGCTTCTTTTTTTTGGGTGGTAAGAATTTCGAACATGGAAGGGTCGTTCGACTTTTCCAACTCCATTTCCCAATAAACCAGTTTTTTATATACATTTTTCCAATCATCGAAATCCAAATTATCCATCAACATCATGGCAATTTCTCTAAACTCCCTCTGATACCTTCCGGTAGATTTTTCGGAAACAAGTTTCTTGGATTCAAGGTTTTTTTTGAGTGAGAGTAAGATTTGTTTAGGGTTTACGGGCTTAATCAAATAATCGGAAATTTTGCTGCCAATAGCTTCTTCCATAATGGCTTCCTCCTCGCTTTTGGTAATCATTACCACAGGAAGAGACGGGCGTTTTTCTTTGATTTTAAGCAAGGTTTCCAATCCGCTGAGTCCCGGCATGTTTTCATCTAAAAGCACAATATCGTAGGTGTTTTCTTCAATCATGTCCAGAGCATCGGTGCCGTTATGAGTGGTAGATACTTCAAATCCTTTTTCTTCCAAAAAAATAATATGAGGCTTTAAAAGATGAATTTCATCATCTACCCATAACACTCGTTTTTTATTCATACAAAAAGTTTTTTTAAAATTAACGGATATAACGATATTTTAAAGGGTTTGTGTATAACAATTTGCTAAAAAACGTTAAGTTCGTAAAAAATTGAAGATTGATGCGGTATCCTGTTTATGAAAAAGCCAAAATTTTTAACGACCCGATTTACGGATTTATCTCTATACCGAAAGGCGTAATTTTTCAGCTAATAGACCATCCTTATTTTCAAAGACTTAGAAGAATTACCCAGTTAGGATTGTCGCAATTGGTTTATTCCGGGGCTTATCACACAAGGTTTCATCACGCTATCGGTGCCATGCATTTGATGCGAAAAGCATTAACCACACTTATTTCCAAAGGGGTAGAAATAACCGATGAAGAATTTGAGGCTGCCATGATAGCCATTTTGTTGCATGACATAGGTCACGGACCATACTCTCACGCGTTGGAATTTAGCTTGGTGGAAAAAATTCATCATGAAGACATCTCCTTGATTTTTATGAAAGAGCTTAACGAAGAGTTTTCGGGAAAGCTTTCTACGGCAATAGATATTTTTAAAGGAACGTATAAAAAGAAGTTTTTAAGTCAATTGGTTAGCAGCCAGCTTGACGTAGACAGGTTGGACTACCTTAATCGCGACAGTTTTTACAGCGGGGTTTCGGAAGGTGTTATCGGTACGGAACGAATTGTGAGCATGCTCACTGTTCACAATAACGAATTGGCAGTAGAAGCCAAGGCTATTTATTCTATTGAAAAGTTTTTAGTAGCCCGTCGCATCATGTATTGGCAAGTATATCTGCACAAAACAGCCGTTTCGGCAGAAAAAGTACTCATCAACATATTAAAAAGGGCAAAAGAACTCGCCAAGCAAGGATCACAACTTTTTTACACCCGAAATTTAGGATACTTTATTGAACAAAACTGTTCTTTAAAAGACTTTGAACAGGGTGAAGCATTACAAAGATTTGCTTTGCTGGACGATTTCGATATTATTGCATCTATTAAAGAATGGGCGCACCATTCCGATAAAATTTTATCCCAATTAAGCAAAATGTTGCTCAACAGGAATCTTTACAAAATAGAAGTACAAAAAGCTCCTTTTTCTGAACAAACAATACAAAATAAAAAATCTGAAACTGCACAAAAATTAAATTTAACAGACTCTGAAACTATTTATTTTGTTGGTTCAGGGAAACTTACCAACAGAGCATACAACCCTAAAGCCGGAAGAATAAACATTGTTTTTAAGGACGGGACGGTAAAAGATATTGCCGAAGCCGCTGACTTGCTGAGTATTTCTGAAATGAGTAAAGAAGTGGAGAAATATTATTTGTATTACCCGAAAAATCTTTAATTAGCGGTCAAATAACAAGCGTTCTCCTCTTACCGAATCGTTAATTTTTCCATTTTCATACACTATTTTTCCGTTTACAAAAGTGTGTGAAACTTGATAAGAAAAAGTTTGTCCTTCAAACGGACTCCACCGGCATTTGTATAAAATATTATCGGAAGACACCGTCCAAGGATTGGGCTGAATAATTACCAAATCGGCAAAATAGCCTTCTCGGATAAATCCGCGTTTGTGAATATTAAATAATACAGCAGGCGCATGTGCTGTTTTTTCTACAATTTTTTCTACGGAAAATACGCCTTGTTGATACAACTCCATAAGTGCCGGCAATGCGTGTTGTACCAAAGGTCCTCCACTGGGAGCTTTGGTATATGGTTGTTGTTTTTCCTCAATAGTATGAGGCGCATGGTCAGTAGCAATAACATCAATTTTGTTTTCGGCTACAGCTTGTTGAATGGCTTTTCTGTCTTCCGAAGTTTTTACGGCAGGATTCCATTTAATTAATGTGCCTTTCCGCTCATAATCTTTATCCGTAAACCATAGGTGGTGAACACACGCTTCGGCTGTTATTTTTTTGTCAGACAAAGGTTGTTTATTGTCAAAAAGAGAAAGTTCTTCTTTGGTTGAAATGTGTAAAATATGTAATCTTGCCCCGGTTTTTTCCGCCAATTCCACCGCAAAAGAAGACGATTTGTAACATGCTTCCCTACTGCGAATTATGGGGTGGTACTGCACGGGGATGTTGTCTCCGTAGTGGGCTTGAAACTTTGCAAGATTGTTTCGAATGGTTTGTTCATCTTCACAGTGTGTGGCTATGAGTGTGGGGCTTTCGGAAAAGATTGCTTCTAAAGCTTTTTTATTGTCCACCAACATGTTTCCCGTAGAAGACCCCATGAATATTTTTACTCCGCAAACATTCTTAGGATTGATTTTTTGGATTTCGGAGATATTATTATTGGTAGCTCCCATGAAAAAAGAATAATTTACGGCAGATTTTTCTTCGGCAATGCGATATTTTTCTTCTAAAAGCTCTATGGTTGTGGTGTTGGGAATCGTATTGGGCATTTCCATGAAAGAGGTAATTCCTCCGGCGGCTGCCGCTCTCGATTCTGTGTAAATATCGGCTTTGTGTGTTAAGCCAGGTTCTCTAAAATGCACTTGGTCATCAATCATCCCGGGAATTAAAAATCCGCCTTGAGCATTAATGGCAGAACCTTGAATACCTTCCGGAGTATCACCTTCAAAAACCCGATGAATAATATTGTCTCGGATAATTACTCCTCCCTTAAACTGTTTACCTTCATTAACTATTACGGCATTGTGTATGATGATTTTATTCATTCTTTTCTCTGTTGCGTTTATAGATTTTAATAATGATGAAAAACAAAAGCCCTAAGATTAAAAATCCTATTACTCCCCAATACCATTTTTCCAAACTTTTAAAAGTTACCAAAAACACGATGGCAATGAGAAACAATGTGGCAATTTCATTAAACATGCGAAGCTTCAAGGAAGACCATTTTATGCGGTTTTGTTGAAGCTCTCGAAATATTTTATGACAATATAAATGATACACAAACAAGAGCGCCACCAATGAGAGTTTCAAATGCAACCACGGATGGGTATAATATCCGAATAAATATGCTAAATATAATCCTGAACTTATGGCAAGCACGGCAGAGGGCCAGGTAATGATGTACCACAGCCTTTTTTCCATTATTTTATATTGATTTTGAAGAATGGATTTTTCAGGTTCCGGCTTGTTTTGGGCTTCTACATGGTAAATAAACAACCGGACAATATAAAACAGCCCTGCAAACCATGTTACTACAAAAATAATATGAAGGGCTTTAATATATAATGGCAACATATTGCACAAAGTTACATAGGTTTTTTAATCTAAAAGTAGAAGTTAAGAAATATCTCTCTAAAAGTTTTTTAAGTACCAAGCTACTGCTTTTTCTTGTGAGTCAAAGGCTTTGAAAGGAAGGTTCGGCTTGAACAACTTCGTAATTAACTCTATAACTGTTTTTTGAATAAAATTGCTGGAAACTATTAAAATATACTTTGTGTGATTTCTTATCTCTTTATCATCAATAAAAAGGCGAATAAACTCAAAACTGGTAGTGGCTAAACTGTAGCCGGATAAATCTATTAATAAAACGCTTTGTTTATTACCGCATATAGTCAGCAATGCCTCTTTAAAAGGCTCGAAATGTTGGGCTGTAGTGTCTTTGCCCGGTTTAATTTCAATGTGAATAATGCCATTGGTGTCCTTATATAAAGAACAAGTGGGTAAGTGAATTGTACTCATAGTTTACTTGTGGAGACGATGGGGCTCGAACCCACGACCTCTTGACTGCCAGTCAAGTGCTCTAGCCAGCTGAGCTACGTCCCCAATTTCAGTTTGCGAATATAGTTACATTTTAATTACTTTCTTTATTTGATTATTGATTTTAATAAAATAGACTCCTTTCGGAAGATTTTCCATGGAAATATGATAAGAAGTTGCGTTTAAAACAGGGCTTTTCCACACAAGTTGTCCCATGGTGTTAAACAAGTAAATAACTTTGATTTTATCTGTAGATTTTACCGATAAATAATCTGAAACCGGATTAGGATAAACAACAAACTCAAAGTCTTTTTTGTTTGTAATGTTTAGCGATTTATCTATCGAAAAACTCCATGGAGAAGTCCAATTGCCGTAAGAAGGTCCGGTGTATGTTCTAACTCTCCAAAAATAAACGGTATTTTCCATCAGGTTGTATGTTTGATATTCGGTATCTGAATTATAAGAAGATGTGTTGATATAAGCAAATGTAGTGTCTTTCAACAACGGAGAATTAAAATTTAAAGAGGTGTCTATTTGCAATTGATAGCCTGAGACATTGGGAACAGCACTCCAATCTAGCTTCGGATTATGATTTAAAACTTCTCCGCTGTCGGGAGAAATTAAATACAATCCCGAAGGAGTTTGATAATAAGACAGTCCGCCGCCAAGCTCTCCCACTATCATTTCGAGTTTATTGTCTTTATTAAAATCGCTCAAAGCAAAAGCAAGGCGGTTTACGCCGATTTCTATGGAATCTATTAGATTAAACGTGTCATTAGGGTTTGTAGAAATTCCATTGTAGATGTAAATCTTTCCAAATTCAGAGCCTACATATAATAAGGTATCCACGGAAGTTTTATATAAAAACGGAACACTGTAGCCGGTACAGCAATTTTTCATCACATCAATACCTCCGAAAAAATCATTATCAGGGGTACTGTTAAAAGAAGGTGTGGTGGAAGTTCCGTAATTTTTGAAAAAATTGATAGTCCCGCCACGCTCTCCTATGAGCAAATCGAGCAAGCCGTCGTTATCCACATCTACAATTTGCGGGACAGGATTATCGCCTATATCTATTCCGAAATAAGAAGAACTCGCGAGCACATAATTGGCCGGATTTCCTGCTCCCGAAGTGTTTTCAAAATAGTGCAACTTGCCGGAAAGTTCTCCTATAAGCATGTCTTGGTCACCATCTCCGTCTAAATCTCCAAATGCAGGAGCCAAGGCATTATAGTTGTAAAACCCGATAAGCATAAAATCATCTGTTACAAGCTTAAATTCGGGTTTTTGCAGGTTTCCGGTGTTTTGAAGATAAGCCAGTCTTCCGTTAAAACTTCCGTTGGCATAATAGCCGTAATTCCCTACAATTATGTCATCTAATCCATCTTGGTTAATGTCGGTTACGGCAGGAAAAGAAGCTGTTCCGAATTCCAGCATTTG
>CAZLMS010000016.1:0-15108 GCA_964560645.1 uncultured Flavobacteriales bacterium
TTATTCATTCTTTTTCTTTGCTTGTCCAAAGAAAAAGAAGCAAAAAGAAAGGACACTTTTTGCGAATGAGCTTTTGCCTGTGGCAAAACCGCACCAACCTCCTAAAATTCCTCCAAGGCTTCGGAATTTTTAAACGGAGCTTGCTGCTGCTCTGCCGCAAAAAGGTTTTTTGTTTTGGAGTGGCGGGAGGTTTTAAAATAAACGGAGCAGAGGGTTTACGCTCGATTGCAAGCATAAAGACAAAATTATTCCTTTACAAACACCTGTTAATATTTTTTAAAAAAATACTCAAAATAAAAGATATATGTTTGGTACTTTCGCATAAACGAACAGTTGAAAAAATGGAGACAATCGGCAACGACACCACGCTTATACTTCCCGTTTCGGAAATGGCGGAAAATTTGAAAGGTTCGGAAATTATTAAGCTGGCGGACCGCATTCGGAAGCTTAAAGCGGAAGGACATCAAATATATAATTACACTATCGGGGACTTTAATCCCGACATATTCCCTGCTCCATCCGTATTAGTGGAGGAAATTATTGCCGCTTATCAAAGGGGAGAAACCAACTATCCGCCCGCGAACGGAATTGCGGAATTGCGGGAGTCGGTTTCACGTTATTTGCATACACGCGGGGGGTTGGAATATAATCCCAATCAAATACTTATAGCCGGCGGGTCGAGACCTTTGATTTATGCTGCCTATAAAACGGTTTTGGACCCCGGAGACGGAGTGATTTTTCCGGTGCCTTCGTGGAACAACAATCATTACACACACTTAAATTCGGGAATGCCTATTCCGATAGAAACGGCAGCTTTTGATAATTTTATGCCATCGGCGGAAAGCATTAACAATCATATTTCCAAAGCATCGTTGGTAGCGCTTTGCTCACCGTTGAACCCTACCGGAACCATGTTCACTTCCAAACAGCTGGCGGAAATTTGCGAAATCATTTTAACGGAGAACAGAAAACGCGGAGAGTTCCGTAAGCCCGTGTACTTGTTATTTGACCAAGTGTATTGGCAGCTTACTTTTGGAAACAACGTGCATATTGACCCGGTTTCCATATATCCCGAAATGAAAAATTACACGATTTTTATAGACGGCATTTCCAAAGCGTTTTCTTCTACCGGCGTAAGAGTAGGGTGGGCTTTCGGGCCCGCCAAAATAATTAACAAAATGAAAGCCGTTTTGGGACATATCGGAGCGTGGGCACCTAAAGCAGAGCAAATAGCAACCGCTGTTTTCTTACATAACGACAAAGCGGTGGATGAACATATACAACACATAACTCATGAAATAGAAAACAGACTGAACGCTTTTTACAAAGGATTTAATATATTGAAAAACCAGGGCTATCCGGTTAATTGTATTGAACCTCAGGGAGCGATGTATTTGACGGTTCAGATAAACCCTACGGGCAAAAAAACACCGGAAGGTATCGCGTTGAACTCTGTCGAAGATATATTTTCCTACTTGTTAAACGAGGCTAAAATAGCCTTGGTGCCGTTTACGGCATTCGGAGCCAATAAAAATTCTACCTGGTTCAGGCTTTCGGCAGGAACTTGCAGAACCGAAGAGATACCGGAATTTTTCAACGCTCTGAAAAAAGCGTTAGATTTGCTTTCTTGATGAGAAACAACAATCATTTATACGCGGTTTTAATGGCCGGAGGAACCGGCACGCGATTTTGGCCGGTAAGTACCACCCGGAAACCCAAGCAGTTTTTGGATATTTTGGGTGTGGGAAAGACTTTGATTCAACTTACTTATGAACGGCTTTTGAAAATTTGTCCGAAAGAAAACATCATTATTGTAACGCATGAAAGATATAAGGAGGTTGTAAGTGAGCAATTGCCCGAAGTGCTTCCGGAAAACATTTTGTATGAACCGCTCAAAAAAAACACCGCTCCGTGTATTGCTTACGCCAATGCGGTTATTAAAAATATTAACCCCGATGCAACCGTTATTGTATCCCCTTCCGACCATTTGATTCTTAAAGAAGAAGAATATATAAACACTCTGAAAATAGCTGTTCGTCAGGCGGAAACAGCCCAATGTTTGGTTACTTTGGGTATCAAACCCACCCGTCCCGATACCGGATACGGTTATATTCAATTCAATCCCGATTCGGAAGGAGTGGCGCCTAATGTAAAGAAAGTAAAGACATTTACGGAAAAGCCGGACAAAGAATTAGCGAAGCAATTTTTGCAAAGCGGAGATTTCTATTGGAATTCGGGAATTTTTATCTGGACCTTAAAAGCTATTGAAGATGCTTTTAAAAAATATGACCCGCACACCTATTCATATTTTTCTGAGCTTCACGAGCGAATAAATGAAGTGGATTTAATTAAACATATCTATTCGGAGGTAAAAAATAACTCCATAGATTTTGCAGTGATGGAAAAAGCGGAGAATGTATGTGTGGTGCTTTCCGACTTCGGCTGGTCGGATTTAGGAACATGGGGGGCGTTATATGAGGTGTCTTCTAAAGATGATAATCAAAACGTGGTTATTGCCAAGCATGTACATCTGTTCGAATCTCGGAAAAACATTGTTTTCTCTCAAAAAACCGATAAAGTAGTGGTAATTTCGGGGCTTGAGAATTTTATTGTGGTCGATACACCTAAAGCATTGCTTATTTGCGACAAGAAAAATGAACAAAAAATCAAAAATTATGTAACCACGGTAAGGTTAGAAGACGGAACAGAATTCGTTTAATTTTTAAAACAACCGCAAATTGCCAAACGAAGATTATTGGAAAAACAAACTTTCTCCTGAACAATATCGAATTTTAAGGGAAAAAGGTACGGAATCTCCTTTTAGCGGGAAGTTCAACATGTTTTTTGAAAAAGGCATTTATAAGTGTGCCGGTTGCGACGCTCCTTTGTTTCATTCTTCTTCCAAGTTCAACAGCGGCTGCGGCTGGCCCGCATTCGACAAGCCCGTTACTCCTGATGCCGTTATAGAAAAACCCGATTACTCACACAACATGATAAGAACCGAAATTATTTGTGCCAATTGCCACGGGCATCTCGGTCATGTGTTTGACGACGGACCTACCGAAACCGGTTTGCGTTATTGCGTGAACAGCCTCGCCCTTGATTTCGACAAAGAAGACGATGATTAAAATTCCAATCCTTCCGACAGGTCGTAAACAGGCTTGATGTCTAAATTTAATTGAAAACGAATAGTTTGAATGAAGTTTTTTCCGTTTGCTTTGTATTCCGATTGAATATTATCAGACACCAAAACAGGAGCATATATCTTTAGTAAGTTGCCGAAAAGCGAAAGCGAAATACCGGCATCATACATAAAGTTTTGGGTGCTGCTCATTCCGGCATCTGCAAAAATTTGGAAAGGCAATTTTTCATGAATATCCGACGAAATATTTAAGGAAGCAAGCCAGTCATTTGAACTGCCCGACGAGGTAGGCGCTTTAAATCCGCCTTGGTTAAAAATCATTTGTTGAGAAAGCAAGCCCGAGTTTTCAGTTCTGCCAAGCAGGTAGTAGTCATAAGCATAATCGTAAGAATATCCGCCTATGGAAGCCGCACTTCCGTCCATTCTCCAATTATAGTAAGGCATGGAAGAATTGTTTTGCAAAAATTTTCCGGCAAAAAGCCGGATGTTCATTCCCGTGGCATCGCTGTAGCTGATATATTGATTATATTCAAAAGATGCTTTTACAAAATCGGAATGTTGTTCCAATTGCAAAGAGTAATCAAAGGGAAACAGCGTATGATTGTTTTCTAAAGTGTAAACCACTCGATGATACCAATCGTATGTTTGGTTGCTGAATTGTTCCAATTGCTTGTTTTTTATTTGATTAGTTACATAAACAGACGATAATTTTAATTTGTGTTGAACATTGCTTCGGGCATGATATTTTTTAAAGTCAATATGTAAATAAGGATTAATTCGAGAATAGTAAGCGAAGTTTACATTGTCGTTCAGAAAGGAAAACTGTTTGCCTTCCACTCCTACTTTAATTAAATGAAAGATGCTTTTATGGGAGTATATGCGATAATCTGCAGCAAAGATTCCTACAGGCATTTTAGTGGCAAACGAGTAATTGGGAGCGATAAACCAGTTGAAGTTTTTAATGGGAAACACCGTGTTATACAGAGCCAATCCTAAAAAGGTTTTATCGTAGTTGTTCCATCCGGCAGAAGGCATCCAATATAAAGATGTTTTGTTCGGATTTTCGATGCTGCCTAAAAACTGTAGTCTGAAAGGTTCTGTTTTTTTGAGTAATCCTTTGGTTTTTACGGTATTGTTTCTTCGGTTTATTTCAGGAATATCATTCGTGGCATCAATTTTTATTAAATCGTAATCTCCTTGAAAATCAACTGTTTGTTTTTTATCAAATCCGTCTAACCAAACCGTTTTAACAATTGAGCCGTCTTTTATTCCGTTTATTTGCACGGGAGCGTTTATTTGCCCTTTGTTTTTAACGGTTATCAATTGTTTTTTGGGAGAATATTTGGCAATTTTATAGTCGATAACTTTGGTTGTGCGCATTAAATCGTTAAAAAACCAATCGATATTTTTGTCCGAGTTTGTTGTAAAAACATGTTTAAAATCTTCGGGTTGAGGATGTTTAAAGTGCCATTCTTGAAAATACTTTTGCATTAAAGCCGTCATTTTTTCCTCGCCAAGGTAAGCCATTAAGTAGTCAAATATGAGTGCAGATTTGCCGTAAACAATAGTTCCGTAATTCAAAAAAGTATATTCATTGGCAGGAAGTTCTACAGGCTGGTCGGTTTTTTGTCGGGCAGCCATTAAATAACCTAAATAATATTGGTCTTTGTGTTTTAAATAATCCAAGTCAAAAAATTTCAGCACTTTATCCAGTCTGTCCATTCCTAATAAATTCGCATCCGGATGGCGTGTTTCAATATACCGGTTTTCGTTAAAAGAATTGAGTCCTTCATCCATCCACGGATGTTCTCTTTCGTTTGAGCCTAACATTCCGTAAAACCAGTTGTGTCCTACTTCATGCATAATTACGGTTTCGAGCATAAACGGAAGTTGACTTTTTCCTATCACGGTAATATTGGGATATTCCATTCCCGCACCGGCACTTAAAGCCCCGTCCACCGCCGTAACATGATTATACGGATAATCACCGTTCCATAAAGAATAATAGTAAATAGAACTGTCGAGATATTCGATGCTGTTTTTCCAAAGTTCCGGTTCGGAATTGGTAAACATTGCCCAAGTGGTAACTTTATGACCGGTATGCGGAGTGGTTACTTCGCCTTTTAACACATGATATCTTTTGTCTGCAAACCACGCAAAGTCATGAACGTTTATTTGATGATAATGCAGCGTTTTGGTTTGTTTGCTCGATGGCGGAAAGCTCATATCCGTAGAAAACGCTTCTATTTTTGCAGTTGCTTCTGCAATGGAGTCGAGCCGGGCAAGTTCAGCTTCTCCGTTTACCAAGTCGCCGGTAGCACCTACCACATAATTTTCAGGAAGAGTAATAAACACGTCGTAAGTGCCAAATTCAGAATAAAATTCACCTTGATTTAAGTAAGGCATTTCGTGCCAACCGTTTTTATCATATACAGCGGGCTTGGGATACCATTGTGTAATTTGATATTGTTGCTCGATGTGTCCTAATCGTGAAAAAATTCCCAGCGGAATTTTCACGAAAAAAGGTGTGGAAATTACCGTGCTTTCTCCGGGAAGTAAAGGTTTTTGTAAGTGAATTTTACAAATGTCAATATGTTCCGGATGATATTCCCACCGGATAGGTTTGCCGTTTTCTGTAAAGTTCAGACTGTCAATAAATCCTTTGTCTTTTGGGGGTGCAAAATAAAAATCCGTTTCTCCGTTTTCTACAAGTTGTTTAGCCAGTGCTGTTTTGTTGTTTTTGTAAGCGTTTGGCCAAATATGTATCCATAAATAATGAAGCGTGTCGGGAGAATTGTTTTTGTAAACAAATGTTTCATAACCGCTTAATGTGTGATTTATATCGTCGAGCGAAACATGAATTTCATAATTTACTTCTTGCTGAAAATAATCTTTTGATTGTGCTAGTGACGAAGTCGCCAGCCCGATAAAGAAAAATGCCCAATATTTTTTCATTGAAAAAAATTTTTTCAAAAATAGGAAAGCAAAGTTATGTCGTGATAAAAATTGAACACACCCCTCAAAAGCAGTATTAACGGTTTTATTTAAAGATAACCCATGATTTTGTACACAACCAGCCCAAACCACTCATGAATAATTTGATACCACAGTTTAAGGGCTTTCGGGTCGGGGATAAAGAGATGGTCGAAGTAAAAAATCCGCTTGCCGTGCTGAAAATCTACGGGAAAAGTTTCTACCGGAATTTGTTGTTTTTGAAAACAAAGTTGCGCCCGTTTCATGTGCGAAGCCGAGGTAATAAGCAGCACCGGGGTATTTATCTTTTTGGCATTTAGTAATTCAGCGGTAAATTTTGCGTTTTCATAAGTGTTTTTAGACTGGTCTTCAATTAGAATATCTTTTTCGGGAATGCCGATGTCAAGTAAATATTGCTTAACCAAACGGGCTTCTTTTTCGTCTTGTCGCGTTATAAATCCCGAGCCGCCCGTAAACAATATTTTTTTAATTTTTCCTAACTTATACAGTTGAATAGCAGCAAAAAGACGGTCGCTGCTTTCGTTAAAGTTAATAAGTCCCGTTTCCGGGTCAAAGGTTAAGCCGTTGCCTAATACAACACCTGCTTCATATTGGTTTTTAACAGCATAAATATTCTTTTTTTCGGGTTCATACAAACGATATACTTCGTCCGCAATAAATCTGTTCCCAAAAAAATAAAATACACTCAGGCTGCCAATAAGCAATAGTTTTCTTTTTTTTCTGAAAACAAGTGCAGAAACCATTAGCAAAAATACCCAAACCCACGGCATCATTAAAAAATTCAGAATTTTAGAGAGATAAAAAAACATGTGCTTAAGGTTTTAATTTTGTTTCGTCGAGGTTTTTTAAAGCGGTAAACACTTTTTTGTCCGACAAAAATAATGCTATCACTACACTTACAATGGAAATGGTAAAAATGGTAATCATAAGCATAATTTGATATTTTACGGCTAATATAGGAGAGTTTCCTCCTAAAATTTGCCCGGTCATCATTCCCGGAAGAGACACTAATCCCACAATAGCTGTAGTGGCAATTACCGGGTTAAATGCTTTTTGGAAAGCGCTTTGTAAAAACGGTAAGCGGGCTTCAAAAAAGTTGGCTCCGTTAGCCAAATACCACTGATATTCGGTTTTGTTTTGCAACAGATTTCCGTAGTAGTCGTTAAGAGCTACAATAATGGTTTTTATACTGTTTCCGAGCATCATCCCCGTTATGGGAATAAAATATCGTGCGTCAAAAATGTTATCCAATCCGATTATCACCCCTAAAAAATAACCGTTTACAGAGGCAATTACCAAAACAAGACTTACAAACAACGGAATAAAGAAGGTTTTAAGCGGCAAACGGCTTCTTTTGCCTGTTACGACAGTGGAAATAATAATCATTACGATAACCCACAAAAGATTAACCAGCCAATGATTGAGCGAAAACAAAAACTCTAAATAAATACCTACGGCTAAAAGCTGCAAAGTCATCCTCAAAAGCGCTACGGCGGCATCTTTTAAAAGTCCTGTGCGATAATAATATAGAAAAAACAAAGGGATAATTAACAACAAATATCCTGCGGCAAGCGACCAATAGGTGATATTTACGGTTTCTGTCATGGGTTTAACGTAATTACTTTATCAGCACGGTTTATTACTTCTGCATCGTGCGAAACGATTAAAAGGGTTTGGGGCATTGCAAATAAATAATCAACAACAATGTTTTTAGTTTCTTCATCCAACGCGCTGGTGGGTTCATCCAGTAAAATAATTTCTCTTTTCAAGAGCTTGGCAATTAAAATTAAAATGCGTTGTTTTTCTCCGCCCGAAAGTTGGTTAAAATTATGGGTTAATATCGACGAAGGTAAATTTAACTTCTTCAGTTCTTGTACAATAATATTTTCAGAAATATTCATGTTTCGATTAGCTTTAAATCCAAAAGGATAACGTATAGCATTCTTCACATTTTCAAAAGGCAAAAACACGTTTTGCGGAACCCAAGAGATGCGCATTCGTATTTTGTCAATGTTTTCGGGCGAGAGAAATAAATTTTTAATAAAAATTTTTCCTTTATCAATTTCATGAAAACCCATCAATGTATGTAGAAGTGTTGTTTTTCCTGTTCCCGATTTGCCTTTAATTATCGCTTTTTCACCACTTTTTACATTAAAACATAAATCCTTAAAAAGCAGCCGGTCGTTTATTTTAACGGATAATTGTTCAACTTTTATATCGGTTTTCGGATAATTCAATGCAGTTTGATTGCAAATTTGTAACTTTACAAAGTTAATAAACCGAAGCAACATTTATGTATTGTAAAAGTCTCACAAACTATAAAAGATTTAAAACCGGAGAAGTAAAAGTAGGTAAGATAGGCATCGGAGGCAACAATCCTATCCGCATTCAATCTATGACTACCACCGATACGATGGATACAGATGCCACGGTATCTCAGGCTATCCGAATGATTGAAGCCGGATGTGAACTGGTTAGAGTAACTGCTCCCAGCATTAAAGATGCCGAAAACTTGCAAAATATCAAAGACGAGCTGCGAAAAAGAGGATATGATACGCCGTTGGTGGCAGACATTCATTTTACACCCAACGCAGCCATGATTGCTGCGCAAATTGTGGAGAAAGTGCGTATCAATCCCGGAAATTACGCCGATAAAAAAAAGTTTGAGCAAATAGAATATACCGATGAGGCATACAAAGCGGAATTAGAGCGAATAAAAGAAAAATTCATCCCTTTGGTGCAGTTGTGTAAAAAACACGGCACGGCAATGCGAATCGGCACGAATCACGGCTCTTTGTCCGACAGGATAATGAGCCGCTATGGAGACACACCGTTGGGAATGGTCGAATCTGCACTGGAATTTGTGAGGATTTGCCGTGAAGAAGATTACCACGACATTGTGCTTTCTATGAAATCCAGTAATCCTTTAGTGATGGTTCAAGCATACAGATTGCTGGTAGAACGAATGCAAGCCGAAGGAATGAACTACCCGCTACACTTGGGCGTAACCGAAGCCGGAGACGGAGAAGACGGGCGGATAAAATCTGCCATGGGCATAGGCACTCTTTTGGAAGACGGGCTTGGAGACACAATAAGAGTATCGCTTACCGAAGAGCCGGAAAATGAAATTCCGGTAGCTCGAAAATTGGTCAAAAAATATACTTTCAATTTTTCTGACCAACCCTTGCCCGAGATTTCCGATTGGAAAGTGAACCCATACGAATATCAAAGAAGAAGGACTAAAGCGGTTCTGAACATCGGGGGCGAAAACCCTCCTGTAGTTATGGCGGATTTTTCTTTAAAATCGAAGATAACACCACAATCGCTCTTTGCAGTAGGGTATTGCTACAATGTAAAAGACGATAAATGGAACATTACCGATAATGCTTGCGATTACATATTTGCGGGCAACACGCCCGTAGATTTTGAAATTCCCGGAACATTGGGCATAGTTTATCATTACAATCTGTGGTTAGAACAACAGAAACCTCAAACTTACCCGTTTATTCAGCCGGAAGATTTTGTGAAGGCAACTGAATTTTCCCCGTCTTTAAACTTTATTTATGCATGCTATTCCGATTTGAACAATACCTTTTTGCAAAAATTGAAAAACACCTCTACGGCAGTATTGGTAATAGATTCATATCATCCTCGGGCAATGCATGAGCAACGCTTGATATTTCAAAAAATGATGGAAAATAATATTGAAACTCCCGTCATTATAGGAAGAGCATATAAAGACATAGACCTTGAACAATTGCAGTTAGATGCTTCTCGAGATTTTGGGGCTTTGCTGCTCGACGGATTAGGAGACGGAATTTTTATCGCTGCCGAAAATTGCGGAAGCGACATGGATGTAAACAGTTTGGCATTTGGTATTTTGCAAGCCTCTCGCACCAGAATTTCCAAAACAGAATACATTTCATGTCCTTCTTGTGGAAGAACGCTTTTTGATTTACAAGAAACCACAGCCAAAATACGCTCGGTAACCAATCACTTAAAAGGAGTGAAAATCGGGATAATGGGCTGTATTGTAAACGGTCCCGGTGAAATGGCAGATGCAGACTACGGCTATGTGGGAACCGGTCCCGGAAAAATAACTTTGTATAAACAAAAGGAAGTGGTAAAAAGAAATGTTCCCGAAGAAAAAGCCGTAGAAGAACTCATCAGTCTTATTAAAGCTCACGGCGATTGGATAGAGCCGCCCGTCTAAAACTTTGCTGAAGGTTTTTAACAATTTTTATTATTGTTGTTAATAAAAACTGCCAACCTTAACGAAGCAAAAGTCGTATAAAAAAGCAAAACCATGCAGTCATGGAAAACAATGAAATATTTAATTTTCTCGAAAAACCTTGCAGGTTTAAATTAAAAGGCGGAAAGGAAGTGTACGGAGTTATCTGGAAAGAAAATTCCGAGGAGTTGTATTTTACAAGTTCGAAAGAGTTTGAACAGTATAAACAATCCAAAAGCAATATTTCCAAATACACGCTTTCGCCTGACGAAGTGGTTTATGCCGAAATGCTTAAAGATCTTGACAGGTTAGATAATTAAAAACCCGAAGTTTTTCATCTATTTGCAATTTCACTTGCAATCAAATTCAAATCATTGTAGATTTGTAGGAAAATAAATATTTCCTTTGAACGAAATTGAACAAAAAAAATCGTACAGAACAGGCTGGATAGAAGTTATTTGCGGCTCCATGTTCAGCGGTAAAACCGAAGAGTTGATTCGACGATTGAAAAGAGCCCGTTTCGCCAAACAATCCGTAGAAATATTTAAACCTCAAATAGACACTCGCTACGATGAAGAAAAAGTAGTGTCGCACGATGCCAACGAAATACACTCCACTCCGGTGCCGGCATCTGCCAATATTCCTTTAATGGTGGGAAATGTCGATGTGGTTGGAATAGACGAAGCCCAGTTTTTCGATATGGAACTGGTGCATGTATGCAACCAATTAGCCAATATGGGCATTAGAGTAATAGTTGCCGGTTTGGATATGGATTATCGCGGAGAGCCTTTCGGACCGATGCCTTATCTTATGGCAACGGCGGAATATGTAACAAAAGTGCATGCAATTTGCGTAAAGTGCGGAAATTTAGCCAATTATTCTCATAGGTTTATTCCCGATGAAAAAAGAGTTTTATTAGGCGAAACAGACAGCTACGAACCATTGTGCAGAAAATGCTATTTTAAAATTGCCAAACAGCCGTTGCCCAAATATCAATCTTCGGCGAATTCTGCTAAATGATTATCCCCGAGCAATCCATAACAGACATTTGTCGTGAAATTCCCGAAGCACAACCCGTTTTATATGATAAGCAAATGCGTTTAAGCCAATTGGCATTTGACAGCCGGTTGGTGTATAATCCCGCTCAAACCCTTTTTATTGCTTTACGCGGTGCTGCCAGAGACGGACATGATTATGTTTTTGAACTTTATGAAAAAGGAGTGAGGAATTTTATAGTGGAAGAAAGTTTTGACCATACTCGTTTTAACGCCAATTTTGTGGTTGTTCCCCATACTTTAAAAGCACTTCAACACTGGGCAAAAAACCACCGTGCAAAGTATCATTTGCCTGTTATCGGGATTACGGGAAGTAACGGAAAAACTGTTGTAAAAGAATGGCTTTATCAATTGTTGCACAAAAGAGAAAAAATTGCTCGCTCGCCTCGAAGCTATAATTCCCAAATAGGCTTGCCGTTGTCTGTTTTACAAATAAGTTCTTCGCACACGTTGGGTATTTTTGAGGCAGGTATTTCTCAAAAGGGAGAGATGCAAAAACTGTTTGAAATATTACAACCTCAATACGGCATTTTTACCAATATAGGAGATGCGCATAATGCTAATTTTCAATCTGTTGATGAGAAGTGTAAAGAAAAAGCAAAGTTGTTTCAAAAAAGCGAAAAAGTAATTTTTTCGGCAGATTATCTTCCGGTAAAACACGCTTTAGAAAACATCTTGCCGCCGCACAAATTAGTATCGTGGAGCGTCAATAAAAATGTTTGCAAATACAAAGTAGAAACCGTCGTTCGAGAAGAAAAGTCGGAAATCGGTATTTACACTTCGTTTGGCAAACAAGTATTTACCATTCCGTTTGTTGATAAAGGCTCTGTAGAAAATGCCATTCATATTTTTATATTACTTATGGAGCTGGGATGCAATGTTAAAGAATTTGTCCAAGATTTTGAAAATTTGCAACCTGTCTCCATGAGGCTGAGTATGAGTGAGGGCAAAAACAACAGTTTAATCATCAATGATGCCTATAATTCCGACTTGGAATCATTGGAAAATGCCTTGGAATATCTTGCCGTACAAGGAAAGTTTCGTAAAAAAATAGCCGTTATTTCCGATATAATCTCTTCGGAAAAAGATAAGGAACAAATTTACAAGGAACTGGCACATTTGGTAAATACTAAAAATATCGCTGAACTTATTGCAATCGGACCCGATTTGATGCATCATCAAACATTGTTTAAAGAGTTAAATACCCGGTTTTATCCCGACACCGATACCTTTATTCATGATATTGTTCATTTGGATTTATCAAATACAGCTGTTCTGTTAAAAGGAGCGCGAAAATTCAAGTTTGAAAAAATTTCTAAAATCATTGAAGCAAAGCAGCATACTACTGTTTTGAATATTGACCTTTCGGCTTTGGCTCACAATTACAAATTTTTCAAATCAAAACTGCGAAAAAACACCAAAGTAATGGCTATGGTAAAAGCGATGAGTTATGGGTCGGGACATCATGAGTTGGCTTTTACCTTGGAACAATGCGGAGCAGATTATTTCGGCGTGGCTTATGCCGACGAAGGAATAGCATTGCGAAAAGCAGGTGTAACTAAGCCTGTTATGGTAATGAACCCTGAAAAATCATCTTATTCGGATATTATTAAATACCGATTGGAACCCGAAATTTATGATTTTGATTCACTTAAAAGTTTTTGTAAAGCCGTTGAATCTTTTTTTGACCCTGTCGAGAACTTTCCCGTGCATATTAAATTGGATACCGGTATGCATCGCTTGGGTTTTTTGCCTGAAGAAATAGAGCAACTTTCGGAGGCGTTGCAAGAAACCCGACCTTATTTAAAGGTGCAGTCTGTTTTTTCCCATCTTGCCGATGCCGATAATCCTGATAAACAATTCACGTTACGTCAAATTGCACTGTACGAACAAATGTATGACATGCTTTCAAAAGCTTTGGGCTATAATCCTGTTAAACATATTCTTAACACAGCCGGTGTTTTGTATCATTCCAAATATCAATTTGACATGGTTCGGCTGGGTATAGGCTTGTACGGGATTGGAGGGCAAGAAAAGAATTTGCAAAATGTAGCGACATTTAAAACCAAAATATCTCAAATAAAAACTGCGAAAAAAGGAGAATATGTCGGATACAGTTGTGCCGAAAAAATGATTAAAGATACTCTTGTGGCAATTATTCCGGCAGGTTATGCCGATGGAATTGACCGCCGGTTAGGTAACGGAAATGCAGCATTTTTAGTAAACGGGAAATTGGCCCCGACTATAGGAAATATTTGTATGGATATGTGTATGATAGATGTTTCCGGTATAAAAAACGTAAAATCCGGGGATGAGGTAATTATATTCGGAAAAGACCTTTCTCCTAAAATGCTCGCAGACCGTATAGGAACTATTCCTTATGAAATTTTAACCGGAGTTTCCCACAGAGTTAAAAGAACATTTTTCAAAGAATAAGTTATTAACAATTGCAGATAACATCATTTCCATACTTTTGCATAAAAATCATTCCTCATCATGTGGCGAAAAATCATTTTCGGAGTGGTAGTTGCAATCTTTTTGGGAGGAATGGTTTATTTTTTCAGCCATTTAAAGAAAACCGTAGCGCCCAATGCGGATGCGTTAAAAGCGGTTCCGCTCTCTTCTGCCGTATTGGTCGAGGTAAACAATTTTTCTCATCTTTGGAATAATATTTCCACCAAAAACCTTATTTGGCAAGAATTGCTTAATACGGAAACTTTTCAAACGCTTAATTCCGAAGTTGTAGTCGTTGACAGTATTCTGAAAACCGACAAACTTTTTCAAAAACTTATTGAAAACAATGTGCTTTACATATCTGTGCAAATGTCCGGAGCAATGAACTACGATTATTTGTACAGTATTGCTATTCCGGCAACAATTGATGAAGACAAATTGCTTAACCGTATTGCTTCCTATTCTTCTCTGAAACCCAAACAAAAATTATATGACGGAGCAACTATTTACTTTGCCCGCTTTGGAAACAAACAATTTGCATATTCCGTATATCAAAATATTTTAATAGGCAGTTCTTCTGTTATTCTGGTAGAAGATGCTATCAGGCAGATTAACAGCGGAGTAAGCTTGTCGGATGAGGAGAGCTTTCGCTTAGCCAAGCAAACTGCCGGCAAAAAGATAGACGCCAATGTTTTTATCAATTTTAAAAACATTCCCGATTTATTGTCTAATTACTTTTCCAAAAAGTTTACTTCCGAATTAAAATCTTTTTCCGAATTAGCATCTTGGACGTCATTAGATGCCAATGTTCATTCTAATCACCTTATGATGAGTGGTTTCACTTTTACGGAAGATGAAAAACAATATCTTTCGATTTTTAAAAATCAAAAACCGCAAGAACCTGATTTTGAGGAAATAATTCCTTCCAATGTGTGTTATTTTTCCGAATTTGTATTCAGCAATTTTGAACAGTTTATTACCTCTTATACTAAATATTTGGAAACCAAAGGACAGGCGGTTCGTCAAATGGACAAGTTCAACCGCTTTGAGAAAAAATATCAATTAAAGGTATTTGAAGATGTGTATAACTTATTGGATAACGAAGCGGGCATCTTTTTCACGCAATTGCTGGGCAATGATATAAAAGACCATTCATACGCATATTTCAAAGCTGTGGATATAGAAAAACTAACGCAAAATTTGAACCTTTTTGCTCAAAAAATAGCCCGTAC